>JAFMBQ010000030.1 GCA_017858365.1 Algoriphagus sp.
AACACTTTTATATATATGGAAGCTAATAAAACTAGTTTTGAAAGAAGAACTGTCATCCTGGTTCTAAGTATTTTGGGGTGGGTAATATGTGGCTATTTAGTATTCAGAACTACCCAATTAAATGGTAGTACCTCCCAAATACCAGATCTATGTTTTACCATTTTTGGGAAAAGCTGTGACGATATTTTATCCAATCGTGTTTCACAGTTATTTGGTTTTCCTCTTGCAAGTATTGGATTAGCCTATTTCGGGTTGTTAGGTCTTTTATCTTCACTTCGTAAACCGGCAACTGACCGCATAGTACTGTTGGTTTCTGGGCTAGGTTTAGGTGCCTCTGTATATCTAACTTACTTATCAATTAAAGGGGATTATGCCTGCTCCTTATGTCAGATTATCCATTTTATAAATTTTGGGATTGTTATTTTTGGATTGTATGGATTAAAAACCTCTGCGTCAAGTGAAGTAATTAAACCCAATAGTTTAATAAAGTTTTATGCGAGATGGAGTTTGTTTGTCTTGATGCTAATCGCAATCGGTGCATTTTCTCAGTATTTATTACTAAAGACATCAATCAATATGCAAACAGCAGTGAATTTGGATGAGCTTGGTAAGGAATTTCAATTGACAAAAGTTAATACCATTCCTTTCAACGAGAATTCACCTAGACTTGGATCTGAAGATTCACCGGTACAAATTGTGATTTTTAGTAGCTTTCAATGTCCAGCCTGCAAAACTTTCAAGCCGATCGTAGAGAATGTTTTTAAAAAATTCGGGAATGAAATTGGGATCACTTTTAAAAACTTCCCTTTAAGTTCTGATTGCAATCCGAGTTTACAGTTTAACATGCAACCTCAATCCTGTAATGCAGCATATGCGGCAATAGCAGCACATCAACAAAATCGTTTTTGGGAATATCATGATGAGCTATTTCAATCCGATTTGAATTTTGACGAAAACACATTTAAATCCATTGCCGAAAAAATAGAATTAAATATGGAGAAGTGGGAGACTGACCGTCAATCAACCACAACGAAACAACATTTGATTGAGGATTTAAAAACTGCCATAGGAATAGATATCAACGGAACTCCATCAGTTTTTATCAATGGACGCAGATTGAATAACTTCCAGGAGCCTTCACTCATTTTTATTATCGAAAATGAGCTAAAGAAAAGTTCTAAATAAGGCATTTCTGTCATTCCTACCATAGGGCTAATTATCTAAATGCTTTAGACAATACTTTAAATTAAATTGGAAACATAATTGTAAATCCCGTTCCTTCATTTTCTTTGGAGTTTACGTTTATTTTCCCACCATGAGCCTTCACAATATCATAGCTCAAGCTTAATCCCAATCCCGTTCCAGACCCAGTAGGTTTGGTGGTAAAAAATGGCTGGAAGATCTTTTCTTTGATGGAGTCGGGGATGCCAGGGCCATTGTCTTGGACGGAGATAGTGATATACCCCCCCTTGCCCCCCTCAGGGGGGATTTGGCAAGTGCTCACATTGACCATTGGAGTATAATCTGACGCTACATTTTCTGAATTCGCCTTTTGGTGTACTGCACTTCGGCTTCGCTCATCACAGGCGTAAAAGGCATTATTCACCAGATTCAGAATCACCCGGCCGATATCAGAAGCCACCACATTAACCTTAGGTAAATCCGGATCGAGGTTTGTTTTCAACTCACACTGAAACTTCTGTTCCTTGGCTAGAAAGGATTGGTAACTCAGCCGAAGAAATTCTTCCACCAGAGTATTGAGATTGGTTGCCTCCTTCCGACCGGATCCTCTTTTGCTATGCTCGAGCATTCCTTTGACAATGGCATCGGCGCGCTTGCCATGGTGGTTGATTTTCTCTGAATTTTCACCTAGATCCATTAGTATAGATTTCGTCTCCTCGATATCTCCCTTCTCTAATTCTTCTCTTGCCTCCTCGACCAGTTCTATATTTACTTCCGAAAAGTTATTCACAAAATTCAGAGGATTCTGGATTTCATGGGCAATGCCAGCAGTCAGCTCTCCAAGCGAAGCCATCTTTTCGGATTGGACAAGTTGGGCTTGGGTGGCTTTGAGTTCTTCCAAAGATCGTTGAAGTGCCGAATTGGTTTCTTCAATGGCTTTCCTTTTCAGTTCAAGCTCCTCTATGGTTTCTTCGAGTAAAATGGCTGTGGTCCGTTTTACTTTTTCGGTGCGGTCCAGTTTGAATTCCAAAATGGTCAACTCTTTATCCGCATCCTTGATGGATTTATTGAGAGAAGATTTTTGATCATCAGAGATGGCTTCAATCTGAAATAGTGTGTCGAGAATATGCTGGAGATGTATGTTCATTTATTTTTCTTTTAGCACCACACAACAGGTGGTGAGATTATGCATCTCTAGGTTTCCCCCTGTCGCCCGTGCAAGCTCTCCATTGCTAAACATTCCCACCATCGGCACATCCCACACGCTACGCATGCCTTCTATTTCATCCCCAATTAAAGGCCCAAGTGTAATGAATCTGCCTGCGCAACTGAAAATAACCAATGCATCCGCTTCCACGATTTCTTCAGCCTTCAAATTTTCGCATGCTTTAATTACTTTATCAATCACATCAAAATCGGGAGGCAGAGAAAAACGAACTTTGGAACCCTGCGGCACCGATCCGCTGCAATAAAAGGAATGGTCACTCCAGTCTACCATCAGGCCGGGCCGCATTACGGGGTCCCCGATTTCCCTTTGCAACTGCAATGGGAATGCCGCAGCCACCTCGACAGAGAATCGACCATATTCCGGTGTGACATTTTCAATTCCTCCATACTTGATCGTAAGGTCCAATACCGGAATATCATCTACCGTGTACACATGATTTCCTACACTCTTTGTGACAGTTCGTTCTGTCCCCACTGCTTTCCAACCGCATGTAGCCCTACCCTTTATTTTGATTTTATTCTCATCAATCGCCAACACGGTCATACCTCTGTCGGATTGTTTATCATTGGTAAAAACATATTGCTGCTTGAAAGAGAAATCATCTCCAGCCATGCCACCATAAATATTCACATGTTTTCCTATGATGTCTTCAAAACCAAAAAGCAATTGCTCCGCATCCGTTTCCAAATGGCTGCCTACTATTAGAAATGCAGGATTGGAAAAATGCATCAATGTCTTATTTGCAATACCTGCTGCCACTTCTCGGTAATTCTTTTGAGGGTATTCCTCAAAATAGATTTGGAAATGTGCAGGATTCATATCCAATAACATGATCGCTGCTTCTCCCAATTCCACTTGGTCATCCATAAAACCTCCATTCGTAGTAGCCCCAAAAATGGCAAGGCCTGCATCGTCCAAAATCTCGCAGATGGCTTGGCGGTCTTGTTTGACAGAAACAAAAGCAATGGCCAGGGTGGGTTTAAATCCATTCGCCATACTGGCTTGCAATTCAGTTTTAATTTCTTCAGGTGATGTGCCTTTGATTGATTTCGCTATCATGGGTTCAGTATTTTTTAGTAATATTATTTTTCTTTTAAAGCCACCCAGCTGCAAGTGGTGCCTTGGAACGTGGCTTTGCCTCCCTTTGTAGCACCAAATTCACCGAGACTGAAAAATCCAATCATTGGCACTTTCCAAACTTCATTCAGGCCATTGATCTCCTCTTCGATCATTGGTCCGAGGGACATTTGCCGTCCGATGCAGGAGAAAACCAGTAAAGCGTCGGCGTCCGGCAATACCTGTTTTTTCAAATCCCGGGCACTGTCAATCACGGTTTCAACAATATCGAAATCCGGGGGTAGGGAAAATCGAATTTTTGCACCTTCGGGAATTTGGCCACCGCACAAGACAGCACCGGTTTCCTTGTTGAACATGAGGGGTGGTTTCATCACAGGGCTGCCTTCGTTTCCGATGACCTGCAAGGGAAACGTTCCGATTTGCATCAGCAGATCATCACTTTCATTCATATCGACTTTCGCCCCCGTAAACCTTAAAAGTACATCCAATGCCGGTTCGTCGTCGATGGTATATACCCAGTTGCCTTCACTGCGGGTGACCGTTTTCGGAGTGCCAACGGCTTTCCATCCTGAGACAGCAAGCCCATGGACCTCCACGCGGTCCTGATCGATGATGAGGCACATTACGCCGTCCTGACTTTGTTCTTTATTGGTAAATACGGCATGTTCAGACCAATAGGGTTTTCCACCTGTGAACCCTCCTACAACTTGAGCATCTTCTCCGGCACCAGACAAAAAACCTTCTACCAAAGCTTCACCGGGCACTTCAGCCTGGGCAATGGCTAAGATGAAGGCCGGCCGTTTGAACTGAGAACATCCGATTTGGCCAATTTCACGGGCTACAATTACCCCAGCCTCATAGTCACTAGTCGGGAGCGATTTCAGAACAATCCGGAAAAAGGCCGGATCAAGATCGATCAACAATATGCTTGCTAAATCATTTTCTATCCCCTGATCTGTAAACTTATCGGGAGTATTGGCCCCAAAAATGGCAATATCGTGTTCATCAAGCACGGCTACTATGCCCGAATAATCGAAATGGGAGGGCACGAAAACAAGCCCGAGTGTCGGCTGAAACCCTTCGTTTACAGCAAGTTCAAGGGCAGTTCGAATAGCTTCTGGATTATTTCCGGTTATTGTTTTTGCTTTCATTTGCTTAGTTTAATAATAAAAGTTGTCCCCTTATTGACAGAAGTTTCGATTTCCAATTCCCCCCCATGCGCCTTGACAATATCATAGCTCAGAGACAGGCCTAAACCAGTCCCCGAACCCGTCGGTTTGGTGGTAAAGAAGGGCTGGAAGATCTTTTCTTTGATGTGGTCAGGGATGCCGGAGCCGTTGTCTTGGACGGAGATTTCTACCCCTAAATCCCCTGAAGGGGACTTGGTTACTGTTGTTTTGACAATTACCTCTGGTTTGTAGCCTTCTCCCCCTTCAGGGGGTTGGGGGGTAGATTTCGCTTTTTCATTGACTGCATAAAACCCATTATTCACCAGGTTCAAAATCACCCGACCGATATCTGAAGCGACCACATTTACTTTCGGTAAGTCTGGATCAAGCTCTAACCTAAAATCAGCATTAAAGCTCTTGTCTTTTGCCCGTAATCCATGATAGGAAAGTCGGACAAACTCGTCTGCCAAAGCATTGAGATTGGTGAGGGATTTTTCTCCCTTATTGGCTCGGCTATGCTCAAGCATTCCTTTGACGATCGCATCGGCACGCTTGCCGTGGTGGTTGATCTTGGAGAGATTTTCTTTAAGGTCGCTGGCGATAAACTTCACTTCCTCAAAATCACCCTTCTCGATTTCCTCATTCATTTCATCAATCAGTTCCCCACTCACTTCTGAGAAATTATTCACAAAATTCAGCGGGTTTTGGATCTCATGGGCAATCCCCGCAGTAAGCTCTCCGAGTGAGGCCATTTTCTCAGCTTGGATGAGTTGGGCTTGAGTAGCTTGCAGGTCTTTTAGGGTAAGTTCCAATCTCAGCTTCTCTTCCACTAATTTTTTGCCTTGTTCTTCCTTTTGCTGCAAGTCAAGGAAACGGGTATAAGTCAAGTCAAACACTTGTGCAAAGCGCTTGAAGATTTCCTCCTCAGCACAAGGCACCGCTGTGATGATGACCAGATAGCCTGTCTTGAAATAAGCAGCATGTAATTTTTGCCAAGTAGGACGCTCCAAACCGGAGGCGTCCATTTCTTCAAAGATTTGCTTGGCAATCGGCACGCCCATTAGCCAGTCGTAATGTTCCTGCAGTTGTTTACCTTCCAAAGTAACGGATCGAAAAGACTCGCCTTTCTGCCATCCTTCATATAGCTTAGCATGCGCGAAATCCCCCACATTTGGCAAGAAAAATCCTCGGGTGAATCCGGAATCCATGCTGAGCCACCATTCATCTTCTTTGCGATTTTCTTCACACAAAACGAAACCACAAGTCCAGAGATCATCGACCAATCCGTTCATTTCATTGAATAATACCGTGGCTACATAGCCAAGTTCTTCGGATTGCTGCATACCCATGGTGCGAGATCTTACCCGCTCCAAGGCGGTTTCAATTTGGGATTCCTTAGCTCTGGCTTCTGCTTTTTGAAGATCGAGGAATCGGGTATAGGTTTGTTCGAAGACTTTTCCGAAGCGTTTGAAAATATCATAGGCTTCAGGACAAGGATCAAAAGTTATAAACATCAGGCTCACCTTAGAACCAAATACATAGTGATTAATTTGATGTTCTGGCAGTTGAAAACCCGTATTAACAATATCCTCAAATTGAGTCTTCGCCATTTGGAAAAGAAGGCGATATTGTTCCGCTAACCTTTCTCCTTCAGCTTTATATGCAAAGAAATCATCTCCTCGTTTTTAGCGTTACTAATCTCTACAAAGTCTGGATGAGCGGTGAGATCAACTCTATAGGGTTCTATAAATTTTCCGCTTGCAGTGTTAACTACCCAATCGATGTAGGATGTATTGTCTTCCAACCAAACATTAAAACCGGTTGACCAAGTCTTGATACCAAGTTGTTCAACCTGTTCGAACAATGTGAGTGAAACTTCAGCTAGTTCTTGACTTTTCTGCATTGCCATCGTGCGGGATCGTACTTTTTCCAGAGCTGTTTCAATCTGCGCCTCTCTTGCTTGCGCTTCTGCTTTCTGAAGGTCCAAAAATCGGGTATAAGTCTGTTCGAATACCTTTGCGAAGCGTTTGAAAACATCATAAGCTTCAGGGTAAGGCTCATAAGTAATGAACAACAGGTAACCTTGTGAGAAAAAAGCACAGTGCGAAATTTGAAATTTCGGCATTTCAAATCCGGCAGCCATGATACCTGCCAATGCTTTTTGGGAGCCTGGAAGACTAAACATATACTTGTAGGTCTCCTCAAGTTCCTGTCCGCCTGACTCCATCACAAACAACTCTTCGCCACGCTGCCTTGCCTCGGAGATTCTTATAAAGAATGGATCTTCTGTGAGTGGTGTGGTAAATGGAGTTAATAGACCACCATCAGCTGCGGCCATCCATTGGGTTATAGCTTTTTCATCTTTCTCAAAAATATTAAATCCGCAGGCCCAAGGACGCATACCCAAAGCTTGCATTTGTTTAAACATCTCGATGGATGTCTCAGCTAATTCAGAACTGTTCTGCATGGCCATGGTTCTGCTTCGGACTCTTTCCAAAGCAGCCTCAATCTGCGCTTCCCTTGCCTGGTCTTCTGATTTTTGGAGATCAAGGAAACGGGTGTAGGTCTGTTCGAATACATTTGCGAAACGGATGAATATATCATGCGCTTCTGGACATGGTTCATAGGTGATAAACATGAGGTTGCCATGCTTAAAATTTGCAAGATGGTTGATCTGAAATGTTGGTCGTGGGAGACCCTCCTGTGCTGCGTTTTCGAAGACTTCCTTAATTCCGGGAAGAGTGAAAAAATACCGATAATGCGCTTCCAAGGCTTCTCCCTCTAAAACATCAACAAATAACTTGTCCCCTCGGTCTCTCGACTCCTGAAAGTGGATAAATGCAGCTTCTTCCGTGAGTGGAATTTTAAATCCTTCCAGCAGAAAGTTTTCAGAACCACCACCCATGTAAGTGGTGAAAACTGAATCGCCCTGCTCCCAAATATTAAACCCACAGCTCCAAGTTGGCACACCTAAAGTTTGTATCTGTTGAAATAATAAGGTCGCCGCACTAGTCAATTCACTACTATGCTGCATGCCCATAGTTCTGGATCTCACCCGCTCCAAAGCAGCTTCTATATGTGCTTCTCTTGCTTGTGCTTCCGCTTTTTGAAGGTCGAGGAAGCGGGTATAGGTTTGTTCGAATACTTTTCCAAAACGCTGGAAAATGTCATGAGCTTCAGGGACTGATTCATGCGTAATGAACAAGATGTAACCTGATGAAAAATAAGCAGCATGGAAAATTTGAAATTTGGGAGGAGTAAAACCGTCCTCCGCTAACTTTTCAAATACTTCTTTTAAAACCGGAAGTGAAGTCAGAAATTTATAATGATTCTCCAATGCTTCTCCCCCCATTGCTTCTACATAAAGATTTTCCCCTCTTTGTGCTGCTTTTACAATATTGATCATGACAGGATCTTCTGTTGCCGGTATTATCGATTTGAGCGATTCGACACCGTGTGTGCACGTCCATGAGGTTACTGCTTTCATGTCGTCATCCCAGAGCTGGAATGCATTTCCCCATTGATGAATGCCCAATTCCTCTATCTGATGAAATACCAATGCGGCAGCATCGGTCAATTCCTCGCTTCGCTGCATTGCCATGGTTCTGGCCCGAATCCGTTCCAAAGCTAATTGGATTTGTGATTCCCGAGCCTGGTCTTCTGATTTTTGGAGATCAATGAAACGGGTGTAGGTCTGTTCGAATACATTTGCGAAACGGATGAATATATCATGCGCTTCTGGACATGGTTCATAGGTGATAAACATGAGGTTGCCATGCTTAAAATTTGCAAGATGGTTGATCTGAAATGTTGGTCGTGGGAGACCCTCCTGTGCTGCGTTTTCGAAGACTTCCTTAATTCCGGGAAGAGTGAAAAAATACCGATAATGCGCTTCCAAGGCTTCTCCCTCTAAAACATCAACAAATAACTTGTCCCCTCGGTCTCTCGACTCCTGAAAGTGGATAAATGCAGCTTCTTCCGTGAGTGGAATTTTAAATCCTTCCAGCAGAAAGTTTTCAGAACCACCACCCATGTAAGTGGTGAAAACTGAATCGCCCTGCTCCCAAATATTAAACCCACAGCTCCAAGTTGGCACACCTAAAGTTTGTATCTGTTGAAATAATAAGGTCGCCGCACTAGTCAATTCACTACTATGCTGCATGCCCATAGTTCTGGATCTCACCCGCTCCAAAGCAGCTTCTATATGTGCTTCTCTTGCTTGTGCTTCCGCTTTTTGAAGATCCAGAAAACGGGTATAGGTCTGTTCAAAAACTTTTGCGAAGCGTTTGAAAACCTCATGCATTTCAGGATAATGCTGGTAGGTGATGAAAATTAAATTACCGTAGGCAAAATTGGCAATGTGGTCTATTTGAAAAGTAGGTAATTCGAAACCAGCGTCCAGCATACTTTGCAATAAATCTCCTACACCGGGAAGTGAAAGCATGTAAGCGTAATGATCTGCTTGTATTTCACCTTCTTTTTCATAAATGAGAAGCTCTTCCCCTCGATTTCTAGATTCTTCAAATTTTCGAAAAACAGGATGTTCTAGTAAAGGGATTTTGCATGGAGAAGGGAATATGACGCCATCCGGGCTTCCCGGATAATAGGTAAATTCGGTATCGCCTTTTTCCCAGATATTGAAACCGCAATTCCATTGAGGAACGCCTAAGGCTTTTACCTGCTGAAATAAAACCGTTGCAACTTCCAGCAATTCGGAACTGCTATGCATGGCCATGGTCCTTGCTCTAACTCTTTCTAAGGCTAATTCTATTTCCGCTTCTCTTGCTTGAGCTTCCGCTTTTTGAAGATCTAGGAATCGGGTGTAAGCCTGATTGAATGCACCGGCCATTTTCAATACGATGGCTTTGGTGTCTTCGCTAGGTGGACTGACCAGATCGATACCCAGCAATCCATTGGATATTCTACAGCAAGCTGTCCATTGATGGGTTAATATCCCAGTTGATAAAGCTTCCCGAACAATTTTGGCAATAGCTGGGTCAATTTCGTCAAACTCGTAAACAGCCTTCTCGAGTTTTTCAAGGGGGTAATCGGCGACGAAGTAATCCAGGTCTGTTTGAAGTAGTGTTTTAAATGGAAATCCAAGCATTTCATGCTTGTTGGAGTCAAATTGTAGCGTATAACTACTTTGGCCTCCAGTATTTCCAGGACTTGAAAAATCCCACGCTTTTACCCATCCATTCTCATCGATCAGATAAAAAGTAACACCTGTGAGGCCTTGAATCTGAAGCCATTTAAGTTGAGAAAGTAATTCTTTATTTACCTTGTCGAGGTCATCAGGATGATGCATAGCCAGGGACTGTGCTCTCACACGTTCAATTGCAACTTCTATCTGTGCTTCTTTTGCTTGTGCTTCCGCTTTTTGAAGATCTAGGAAGCGGGTGTAGGATTGTTCGAAGACTTTTCCGAAACGTTTAAGAATATTATTTTCTTCTTCTGAGAACTTATTACCCAGCTGATTGATGATGAAAATACTGGTATGCAATGACACAGAACAGGATCTAGTATAGCCACCAGGACTTGAGAGAATTTCTTTTTTTTCATTGGCCTTCAGATTAGACCATGGCTCTTTTGTAAACAAAAAAGTAAAGAATACCTTTTTCTCTTCGTGGGTGAATTCTTCAGTAAAAAAGGATGGTCCGCCTTTGAGCCCCTTGACCAAATTCGTATAAAAAGGCTTATCAAAATAAGGGATATGAACCTCATCCGAAGTATCGGCTGTTCCTCCGGCTCCCCAGCAATGAAGCTCTTCTTCAATTTCACTGTTTATGGCAATAAATGAACCGCCGAAAATTCCAATATCCAGCTTGATTAATTCCTGATGGACAGCATGGATGACTTCTTGCAATTCCGAGGTGGCATGCATAGCCAAGGACCGGCTCCTTACTTTTTCCAGCGCAGCTTCAATCTCCAGTTCACGGTTTTTTCCTTTTAGCTCAGCGGTCCGTTGTTCTACTGCTTCTTGGAGACGCTTATTTTCTGCTTTTAGCACATCTGATGCAAAAGCTTCCCCTTCAGTCGCCTTCATATCAGGATAGGAGCCATGCTGATGCAAAGCAATCCATCCCGTATCCGTTTTGGACAAAAGGGAGGACATTCGAAAAGGCCCGTAATAAGTCCATTCCCCCTCAATTTTCACAAAGAGATCAGTAAACTCATTGACCATCACATAGTCACCATAAGGAAGAACTTCAATCTTCCGATTACGAATCTCCGCCTGACCCACCATCTGATCTTGCATGGCGTAGCTGTACTCCAGAATTTCCTGTTTGCTATGCCAGATTTCTTCTTTGGTCCCACCGATATTGTAGTAATCCTCCGTAATAAATGTGGACCAGCGATCATAATCACCCTTGATGTAGGTAGTCCAGAAGATCTCGAGCCATTGGGCTAACTCTCCTTTTAGTGCTTCGGTAATTTTCATTTACGAATTCTAAGTTGTCATGATAGCTGGGACTTGTTTTGCATTCCACTTATCAATCACATTTGTTAATCATTTTTAAAAAACTTTGATATCATCATCCTACATTAAATAAGCGATGCTTATTCTCAAAGGCGCAGCCTGAAAAGAAGTGTATGATTCAAATCCCAGGAAATCAAGACCTAGAAAAGCTTGGAATTATAACCCGTAAAGGCTCTGTTTGGCAGGGTTAACATACAAATTCTTGGGTATAAAACCATCAGAAGATATATCATATTTTCAATAGTTCAAGGCAAAAGATTTGGCTCCCCTTCTTGGAAAAATTTAATTCCTGAGAAAAAATAATTCAAATAGCTTAAACCTAGTTCTAAATTTTAGTAGACAACAAGAATGGGTATATAAAAAAGCTTATTGAATACTTTCGTCGAGGCTTTTTGAAAGCTGATTACTCAAGTCCATCTTTTCCATATGATAGCCTTTGAAGAAAATTGAATTTCTGAACGGAAAGTACATCATTGAAAATCAATAAGGTTTTGGACTCGTCTGTGATTTCGCCAAAGCAATAGACTAAGTAGCGAATTAGCCTGTTGTGGTTAAGAAGTTTTTGCCTGATAGTTCGAAAGAGACCATTTGGGTTCTAGAAAAAAAATAGATTTAGTTTTACCCCAAAAAACTTGGGGATTAAACTCCTAAAAATCGGACAAGAAGTTTATCCAAGTCCAGTTTTTATATGGCAAGGCTATCAATTCTTAAAAAGCCTTTCCAATTTTGAAGGTGCCACCAGGTAAAAACTCTTCCCCCTCGAACAAATATTGAGGGCCTAAATCTAGACTAATAACAAAATTATTTTTAGTCAATCTATTTATTCCTATTGGCAAATACCCATATCCTCCACCGGCAAAATATCCAGCTCCAAAGATCACACCGGTGTGGAAATTCACTTTGTTTTGTCTGAGCGAAGGGAGAATTAGCCTTGGCCCAATTGAAACACCTAAAAGACCAACTGCCAATTCTGCACTTAAATATGGGGTGAATAATCGCTCATAAACCACTGCCAATATAGGGTCTGTTATACCAGCCTTAAGACTGACAATATTTTTCACTCGGGATGACTTCTCTAAGCTTCCCACGTGATTAGTGGCATTTTGTGCCTGCACTTTAATCGACAAAGCCAGAAGCAAAAACAGGGTGTAAATAATTTTCATTTTTTTATTCAATATTACTAAATAAAATAATTGTTGTACTATTCTTTTTTAAATATTCAATTACCTGTTTTATATGGTACAATAAGTTGAATGAAGACTTATTCTCAGAAGGAAAAATTCTAGCCCTGAAAAGAACCCCTGCAATTATGAGCTGCTGCTATTTTCCATTTCTTGGTCTAGGATCAGAAGCATCTCTTCAAAAAATTCTAACAAGGCTTGCGCATCTTTGATCGCATACGCTAGGTACCGAGTGATCGTGTCAGCCTGAAAGAAGGATAGGCGGATTTTTCGGAAGAAGGAGATCATTGGTTAAAAAATCATTTTTTTGGAGACTTATCTAATTGTGTTTGGTATGTTCAAAATACAAGATCGAACTTGGATTAAGGAAATCGAAAGCTGATTTTTTCTATTTTTTTTAAATTCTTCAATTAAAGACTCTATTCAAGACTTAGTGAAATTGAATTTTATACCAAAGGCATGGGGATTTCTACCAGATCAATTAGATTGAATCTTTTCTAATTAAATCTAGAAACTATGTCAAAATTCATCTTACCTCTATTACTTCTCATCTGCAATTTTTCTGTTGCTCAAACTTCTCGAGGCTATTTTATGCATCCGAATCTGAAAGGTGATCAACTCGTCTTTGTCGCTGAAGGTGATATTTGGCGTATGCCTGTCGCTGGGGGAAATGCCATCCGGCTAACTTCGCATCCCGGTGATGAATCTGATCCCAAAATTTCCCCAGATGGCAAATGGGTCGCCTATGCGGCGGGTTATGAAGGACCAACTGAAGTCTATGTAATGCCAATCGCTGGAGGACTTCCAAAGCGACTGACTTTTGAGCCTTCCGCCTCGATTCCTACCGCTTGGAAATCTGCAACGGAACTGGCCTATGTCACCAATCAGTATTCCACCTTACCAAAGCTCAACACCGTTACTGTCAATGTAGAAAGCGGCGTGAAGACACTTATTCCATTGGAAATGGCTGCCGAAGGAAGCTTTTCGGCAGATGGATCTACTTACTTTTTTGTTCGCCCGACGTTTCACAATAATGTCACCAAGCGCTACGAAGGCGGCACAGCACGACAACTTTGGAAGTATTCCGAGGGAGCAGCCGAAGCTGTAAAATTGACCAAAGATTATACCGGTGAGGATCATCATCCTTTGCCTCATCAGGGCAAAGTCTATTTTCTGTCCTCGCGTGACGGCATTGTGAATGTCTGGAGCATGGATGAGAATGGAGGTTCGCTTTCTCAGATTTCCAAAGAGCCAAGTTTTGATGTTCGGGAGTTTTCGATTTCTGGAAATCAACTAGTCTACCGAGTTGGAGCAGATCTAAAATTGATGGATCTAGGAAGTGCAACTGAAAAAACCCTTGCGATCCAGCTCATTTCAGACTTCGATCAGCTCCGGGAAGTTTGGGTTGATAATCCCATGTCCTATTTAAGTAACATGGCAGTTTCCAACGATGGGGAACGTGTCGTAATGACCACCCGTGGTCGGGTTTTTTCTGTTCCAGTAAAAGCCGGTCGAACCATCCGCCTCAGCCGTAAAGATGGAGTCCGCTATCGGGACGCGATTTTTTCGCCTGATGGAAAATCAATTTTAACCTTCTCGGATGAAAGCTCAGAATTTGAAATTCATGAGTATAATAGCCTGGGAATGGATCAGGGAAAGCAAGTTTCCAAGAATGGAACTACCCTGAAATTTAATCTGCTTCCTTCGCCAGACGGAACCAAAATTGCTTTCCGAGATCTGAATGAGAGCATTTGGGTGATGGATAAAGCCACTGGAGCTCAAGCCAAAGTGACTGATTCGGATGAAAGCATTACCTCAAGCATGGCTTGGTCGCCTGATGGCAAATGGCTCGCCTATGCGCAAGCAGCAAGCAATACCTTTTCACAAATCCATGCTTTCAACATCGACAGCAAGAAGCGAATCGCGATGACTTCCGATCGGGCAAATAGCCTAAGCCCACAGTGGAGCACTGATGGAAACTGGTTGTATTTTCTTTCGGATCGAAATTTCCAAACGGTCATCGGAAGCCCTTGGGGAACCCGGCAGCCGGAACCTTTCTGGGAAAAGCAGATGAAAATCTATCAAATCGGTTTAAAGTCCGGCTTGGTTTCCCCTTTCTTTTTCAGCAATGAATTGCAAAAGGAAGCGGAAAAAGCTTCTGAAAAAGTGACCGTAATCATCGAGGAAAATGGAATCCAAGCCAGACTTCGGGAAGTGCCTGTTACAGCAGGGAATTATACCAATCTTATAGTAACAGACAAAGCCCTTTATTACCATGAAATAGGCCCTGGAATGGGTGTAATCTATGGTGGCGGTGCGAGTGGCGATGCCAAAGCACCACTCATGATGCTGCCAATCTCCAATAAGCCAGAGCCAAAAGCTTTTATCGATAATGTCCGCAACTATTCGGTTTCGCTCAATAAAAAATACATTCTAGTCCGAAGTGGAGCCAATTATTCTGTCGTGGAATTGGGGACTTCGCCAGTTTCTGATCTATCTAAAACAAAAGTTGATCTCAGTGGAGTTAAATTTTCCATAGACCCAAGGGAAGACTGGAAGCAAATCTACACCGATGCCTGGCGCATGGAGCGTGACTACTTCTATGATGCTGGAATGCACGGTATCGATTGGGATGCGATGTACCAGAAATACCTTCCTTTAGTGGATCGGGTGACTACTCGGGCAGAACTTTCGGACGTGATCGGCGAACTGGTAGGCGAACTTTCTGTGCTACACACTTCCGTACGAGGTGGTGATCTGAGAGATGGGGAAGACAATATCAGTTTCGGGATGCTTGGCGCAAAGCTGGGCCGGAACGAAAAACTGAAAGGCTATTCAATAGACCATATCTACTTGTCTGACCCAGACTATCCTGATGAGATGTCCCCACTTGCTCATCCGGATTTGACTATTTCTGAAGGCGATATCATCACCCATATTGATGGCGTTGCGGTGATGGAAGTCCCAGATTTCTATTATTTATTGAGAGACAAGGCAGGCAAGCAAGTTCGGATCTCCCTACTTTCTGCCGACGGTAAAGCTAAAACAGATCAGATTCTGAAGCCTATGACCGCTCAAGCTGAGTCCAATCTTCGCTACAACGAATGGGAATACACCCGTAGACTGGAGACAGAAGCCAAATCCGACGGAGCGCTCGGCTATGTACACCTTCGAGCGATGACCGAATCGGATATTGGACAGTGGTATCGGGACTTCTATCCTCAATTCAAGAAGGAAGGCCTAGTCATCGACATGCGTCAAAACCGCGGTGGAAATATCGATTCCTTTATTTTGGAGAAATTGATGCGTGAGGTATTTTTCTACTGGAAAAGCAGAACTGGCGAACCCTATTGGAATATGCCCTATGCCTTCCGAGGTCACCTAGTTTTATTGGTAGATGAATTTACCGCTTCGGATGGCGAGGCTTTTGCCGAAGGATTCCGAAGACTGGGCATGGGCAAAGCCATCGGTGCCAGAACTTGGGGAGGTGAAGTTTGGCTTTCAGGTTCCAATACCTTATCTGATAATGGCATCGCTCGGGCTCCAATGAATGGTGTTTATGGAGAAGAAGGTGAATGGCTCATCGAGGGTGTTGGATTTATCCCGGATATCGAAGTGATCAATTTGCCGAAGGCGACATTCGAAGGAAAAGATGCACAATTGGAAGCAGCGATCGAGCATTTAAAGGCATTGATCAAAGCCGATCCTCGACCGATTCCTCAGGCGCCGGCTTATCCGGATAAGAGTTTTAAGAATGGTGGGGTGAAATAGTTTTGAAATTACAGATGCTGGTTCAGTTCAATGGAAGGAGGGAATGGCCTTTCTGAAATTTAATCTGAATTTCAAATCCGGAAAGAAAGTGGCATAAGAGATATCCGCAATTGTGGATATATTAGGTTGGAATTCATTCAGAAGAAATGAGCTGGAGTTATACCCATCTTACAAATTGTAAGCTGATTTAATCCTCTGGAATAAATAGGATACTAGTTAGTAGTAACATTCTAAATTTTTGAAAAATGGAAGGCTTAATGATGAATTACCCACTCACGACAACTACTATTCTGGAGTATGGAAACAGCGTCTATCATCACAAAAAGATAATCACCTATCTGCCGGATGGATCGCGACATGAGTATAGTTTTGGCGATATGTATAAACGCTGTAAAAAGCTAGCCAATGCATTAACCCAGAAGTTGGGAATCACAAAAGGCGATATGGTGGGGACTTTTGCCTGGAATCATGGTCCTCATGTAGAATTATACTATGGGATTTCTGGTGTAGGAGCTGTTTGTCACACTATAAATATTCGATTATCACTCAATCAGATCGAATACATTATCAATAACTCGGAGGACAAAGTGATTTTTGTGGATGCCACTTTGGTGCCCCTTTTAGAAAAAATTGCGCCACTGCTCGAAACTGTAACACACTATGTGTTGATAAATGCCCCTAAAGATTTTTCAACCACTTTGCCAAATACCTTGCATTATGAAGAGTTACTAGCTGACCAATCAGAAGATTTTGAGTGGCCTGCGTTAAATGAAAATGATGCGAGTGGTATGTGTTATACCAGTGGAACAACAGGATTGCCAAAAGGAGTTTTGTATTCCCACAGGTCTACCTTTTTACATGCGACAACGATTATATCCCCAAATGCAGGAAATTTTAGCAATCGGGATACTGTTTTATTGATTGTACCACAATTTCATGTCATGGCTTGGGGTTTCCCATACTTGTGTCTCTTGTCTGGATCAAACATGGTACTTCCCTCTTCCAACTTACAGCCTGAAGCTATAATTAAGATTCTCATCGCAGAAAAAGTGAATAAGGCCAACGGTGTTCCTACCATTTGGCTTGGCGTATATCATGCCATGAAAAAGAATCCTCCAAAAGAAAAATTAGCGCTCGAAGAATACCTTGTTGGTGGTTCTGCACTACCAAAGAGCCTGATTGAAGGGTTTGAAAAAAATTTCGGAATAAGAGGTGTTCAAGCTTGGGGAATGACTGAAACTTCTCCGCTGGGAACAGTGAGTCGATTACAGCCTAAACATGATCACTTATCAGCCGAAGAACAATTAGCTATCCGCGCGAAACAGGGCACGGCATTTCCTGGGGTAGAAATACGAATTGTAACAGACGAGGGTACTTTGGCTCTGACGGATGGCAAAAGCATGGGAGAACTTCAAATAAAGGGTGCTTGGACCTTGAGCTCCTATTTTAAAACGAATAATTCTGAAAGCTTTACAGAAGACGGCTGGTTTAAAACTGGTGACGTGAGCACAATTGACGAAGATGGCTATATGGAGATTAAGGATAGAACCAAAGACCTTATAAAAAGTGGCGGTGAATGGATCTCCAGTGTAGCGCTAGAATCTGCCCTAATGGCCCATCCTAAAATCAAAGAAGCTGCAGTAATCGCAATCCCAGACGAAAAATGGGTAGAAAAACCTTTGGCTTCCATCGTCTTGGTGAATGAAGAAGATGAGATTTTAGAGGAAGAATTAATTGAATTTCTATCAAGAGACTTTGTAAAATATCAAATTCCTAAAGACTATGTTTTTATCAATGAAGTGCCGAAAACCAGCGTTGGCAAATTTGACAAAAAAGAGATCAGAAGACTTTTTGCCGAAGGAAAACTTACTTAAATAGAATTACTTGCTATTCAAACAAAATACCAATATTGGACAGAGGTAATTGCTAGTTCTCAACTCCTCGAAACATGTCTGAGGTACCAATAATTATCAGATTCAGCTTGATAGTTTTCTAAGAATGGAAAAAGTATTCAATCTCAACAGCAAATGAAAAAACATTTATTTATCCTTCTCTGGGCAATTTCATTTGGAGCTTTTGCCCAAAAAGTAGAAATCCCAGGTTCCGTCAAGCGGGCCATGAATCAAATCGATACCCTGACGATCCGAAATCACATTGCCTACCTGGCAGATGATAAACTGCTAGGCAGAAAGCCCGGAACGGAAGGTTATCAGCTAGCAGTGGATTATGTAGTCAATGAATTCAAAA
>JAFMBQ010000411.1 GCA_017858365.1 Algoriphagus sp.
CATTCGGGTCAAATTGACCTCGAGCCATTACTCCGGAATTACTGGATAGGTGCTCGACCTTAAGGTCCAATTCAAGGATAAAGTCTCCGAAAATTTCCTCAGTAATCAAAAATGTATTTGGAGAGCCAGCTACTGCTGTACCCACTATTTCACCATCGACTACTTCAAATGTGGCAGTTCCGGCTACTGGTTTCCACCCGGTAAGGTCTTTTCCGTTGAATAAATCAGTCCAGCCATCGTCTGTTTTTTGCTCCCCAGCACAGCCAGCAAGTGCTATAGATGTGAGTAAGACCGCGAGTATGTTTCGGGTGTATTTCATAAGGTTTATAATTTTTTTTTTAATGGTCATATGGAATCTAGCAGATTAAAATCATCGTAGTGAATGATTTTTAAGTGATGCTCGATTTCATAAAGTGCAGGTATTATTGTTCCCCATAAAATTCAAGATTTAGGTGCATTGCACCAAAGGGAATTGTTTTAAGTTACGCAATCGTTTGCGAGTTTAATACTTGAATAATTGATGAATCACGAAGCAGGAGGGAAGAGCGGAAAAGAATTCGTTGATCTTTCAGCTGATTCTAATTGTTTATGGGTTTAAGGAATTATGCCAGTAACCTTATTTCATTTCCTTTACTAGACGGGTGACAGGTGTCCGATGACCGATGTGCGCCAAACTCAGGTTTTAACCTCGTTTGTTAAATGCTAAATGCCCTTACTGGCAAAGTAGCATACATTCATATAATTGTTTTTTAATGGTCTGATAGAATTTACTAGGAATAATCATTTCTCTGGATGACTTTTTAGTCCTGCTCGATTGCTTACTTTTGCACATGCTTGATTTTAACCTCAAAGGAAAAGTCTTTATCACCTGCAAAGACCGCTCTGTTGCTTACCTGGAAAAAGAAGTTCGTGAATTAGGATTCGTTCCCGACTCAGTTACCCGTACTGGAGTAGAATTACAAGCTACGCTGGAGGAATGCATGGATCTAAACCTCCATTTGCGGACAGCTTCTCAAGTGCTTTATGAGATCAAGTCCTTTTACCTGCAAAATGCCGATGACATCTATCGAAAATTTAAGGCTATTCCATGGGAAGACTACCTCGATGTAGATGGCTATTTCTCAGTTGGTGCTGTAGCGGATAATGAAAGTGTCACTACGCCGCTGATTGTCAACGTCAAGGTCAAAGATGCTATTGTGGATCGATTCCGAGAATTGAAAGGGCGAAGACCGGATTCAGGCTCAGACTTCAATGGCTTGGTTTTTCAAGTTTACTGGAAAGAGACGCAAGCTTCTGTCTATATTAATACTACTGGCGAGACGCTCGGCAAACATGGATACCGCAAGATTCCGGGAAAAGCTCCAATGATGGAAGCTTTAGCTGCAGCTACGATCTATGCTACAGAATGGAATACTAGAGTGCCTTTCATCAATCCTATGTGCGGATCGGGCACTTTGGCTATAGAGGCTGCCTTGATGGCGACCAACCGTTATCCGGGCTTGTACCGAGACCATTATTCTTTTCAGCATTTGCTCGGCTATGATGAGCAGGCTTTTTTGGCAAAAAAGAAAAAGCTGGAAGATAAGATTCGAGAGATTCCGGAGTTAAAGATTATCGCTTCGGATATTTCCCTTCAGGCTATTGCTTTTGCAAAAGAGAATGCCATAACCGCAGGAGTGGATCACATGATTGATTTTCAAGTTTGCGATTTTGCAGAAACGGAGATTCCTGAGCGACCTAGAGGAGTGATTATGTTCAATCCAGAATATGGAGAGCGGCTCGGGGAGAATGATGAATTGGAAGTCACCTACAAGCGAATGGGAGATTTCATGAAGCAGCAATGCTCCGGATATCGGGGATATATTTTTACTGGAAATATGGAGTTGGCCAAAAAGATAGGCCTGAAAGCCAGTCGAAGAATTGAGTTTTGGAACGGTACGATCGATTGCCGACTGCTTCGATACGATATGTACGAAGGAAAAAAGGAGGAATAAATTACATAGAAACTAAAATTTCACAAGCCATAAAAACCAACCAAATAAACCATTAAATTTCAGGAAGAAGGGATTAGTATAATTATCATTTAACAATAACAGAACTAGTTTGAGCTAGAAATAACTATTAAGGGTATCAAATAGAAGTTTTTACAGGTAAATCAAAATTAGAATATTTGATTACTTTAAAAGTTTAATTTCTTTTAAAAATAAATTGCCTGTGTACTACATATTAAAGCAAAAGGATAAAATCTTGAAAAAATATTTGAATTAATGCACTTGGTCAAAAAATGAAGAATAATGAAAATCCTTTTAAATGAGTTTGAGCAATTAATTGATGAAAATATTCTAAAAAGAGGTTTGGCTTATTTTCAGGGCGGAGCTATAAAAGATTTTTCAGAAATTTCAAATGGCGAATATGAAGCTATTGTTTCAGGTACGGAGGAATACACCGTTCAATTAGAAATTAATAACAATACCGTGGTAGAACACAATTGCGATTGTCCTTATGATAAGGGACCGGTTTGTAAACACGTAATTGCAGTTATTTTTTATTTACAGCAGGATGAATTGGAATTAAATCAAATTAGTACTAATAGCCCTAAGAAGAAAAAAACAAAGTCTGTCAACAAAGAAATAAATGATTTGTTGAAAGCTATTTCACACAATGAATTGATTGATTTTGTTACCGAAAATTGTAAAAAGGATAAAAAGTTCAGTAACTATTTTTTAGCATCATTTGGTCATTTAAGTCAAAGTCAATCTAAAGAATTTTACCAAAAGCAAATTCATTCCATTTTGCAAACAGCCGCAGGTAGAGACGGTTGGATTGGGTGGTCTGATATGAAATATGTGGTGAATACTACTGAGCCTTTTTTAGAAAATGCAGAGCAATATTTAAAAAAGAAAGATTTTGAAAATGTATTTTTCATCAGTACTGCTTTATTGGAAGAAATGACAAAAGCAATTCAATATGGAGATGACAGTAATGGTGATTTGGGCTACTTTGTAGAATCTGCAAGGGAATTACTTTCAAAATTAGCCAAAGAGAAGACTTCGGAAACGCTTAAAAAAGAAATTTTTGAATACTGCATTTCAGTATTTAAACAGCGATTATTTGAAGGTTGGGATTGGCATTTAGGGATTTTACACATTGCAGGCGATTTAGTAGATAATGAAACTGATGTAGATCGTATTTTGAATTGTTTGGAGACCGTTAATGGAGAATATCAACAGGAATACGCTCAATCGTATAGGTTGGAATTATTAAGCAAATACAAAGACCCAAAAGAAGTTGAGGAATTTATCAGCAAGCACATTTCAAACTCAACAATCAGAAAACAAGAAATTGAAAAAGCATTTGAAAACAAAAATTATGATAGAGCAATAGCGCTAGCTAAAGACGGTATTAAATGTGACGAACAGAGCAAACCTGGTTTAGCAATCGATTGGTACGATTGGTTATTAAAAGTTGCATTAACTCAAAATTATACGCCCAATATTATTAAATATGCACGTTATAGGCTGATTGAGAATTTTGGAGCCACACAAGATTATTATCAAATACTGAAAAAAAATATTGACTCAGAAAAATGGCATCCATTTTTAGAGGAAATAATTAGGGAAGTTACTCCTAAAAGCAGATGGACTTATACGGAGTTATTACGGAAGATTTACATAAAAGAAGAATGGTGGGATAGGTTATTCTTTATGCTTAAACAAAATTTATCTCTTGAGAACATTCAGGAAAATGAAAAATATTTAGCTAAGGATTACTCCTCTGAATTAACTGAGCTGTATAGTGAAAGAATAACAAATTATATTGAAAAATATGTAGGTCGAAATCATTATCAAACTGCTTGTAGATATTTACGAAGAATGAAAAAACTGGGAGGCAACGAGCGAGTAAATGAATTAATCGAGTTATTCAGAAAACAGTACCCACAGCGTAAAGCATTAATGGATGAATTAACCAAAGTATAATGCCCCCCCGCACAACAGTAACACACATTGCCAAGCTGCACCAACCAATGCTAAAACCTAAGCTTGGCAAAGAGTGTGTATATACATTCACACCCCAAAGACGACCGACAAAAATACCAACTATTTTTGACCACATTACCACAAAACCACCTACAATTAAGCAGGGGTTTTGTGCTTCTTAAAGCAGGTTAAAGTTCATTTCTT
>JAFMBQ010000412.1 GCA_017858365.1 Algoriphagus sp.
GTTTCTTTGTCATCTATTTGTAAAATTAGCAGACACACTTAACTGAACACTCTCACATAGACACATAGCATACATAGTTTCTAAAAAGCCCAATCCCTAATCTCCCAATCTCTTATTCTCCAATCTCTTTTATCTGCAAAAAGAAATCCCCCTAACCCCCTTTGAAAAGGGGGAATCACCCAATCCTCACTTTCCACTCTCTTATTCTCCAATCTCCTAATCTCCTAATCTCTATTCTCCAATCTCCAAATCCTTAATCTCCCAATCCCCACTTCTCGACATTCTCATAATATTATTTTTCTCGTCGTATAAATACTATAAATTGGAGTTCTAATTTTTAGCTATGGCAACGAAGAAAAATACTTGGCCCGAATTACCCTATGATGAGTTAAAGGATACGCTGTACTTACTTCATCACTGGTCTCAAATTATTGGAAAAGTTAGATTGAAAAAGTCCCCTTGGCAAAACCATTCTTGGCATGTGCCGCTGTATGTGGAGGTTCAGGGATTGACCACTACCTTGATCCCTTATGAGAGTGGCGCCTTTGAAATTCGAATGGATTTTATCCATCACGAGATTCGAATCAAAACCACCAATGGTACACAGGATCGTTTTCCATTGGCCGGACAAACTGTGGCCAGCTTCTATCAACAATTGATGGAGAAGCTAAAATTTCTTGGAATTGAGGTCAAAATCCACGCTATTCCCAATGAAATTCCCGATCCGATTCCTTTTGACAAAAACAAAAAAGTAATCCAATATCAAGCGAATGCTGCCCTGAAAATCTGGAAATCCTTGGTGCTAATCTCGAAGGAATTCAACACATTCAAATCGAAGTTCACCGGAAAACATAGCCCGGTTCATTTCTTCTGGGGATCATTTGATTTGGCCTATACACGATTCTCAGGGCGAAAGGCACCAAAATTCGAATATGAAGTTCCCCATATTCCCTTAGCTGTCATGCAAGAATCCTATTCCCATGAGGTATTCAGTGTAGGCTTTTGGCCGGGGAATGCGTCTTTTCCCAAGCCTGCATTTTATGCTTACATCTATCCGAATTTGCCGGATTTCAAGGATGAAAAACTAAGTCCGGCTGAAGTCTACTGGAGTACTGATCTGGGCGAATTTATTTTAGAATACGAGGTGATTCAAAAAGCCTCAAATCCGCAAGAGCAGCTTCAAAGTTTTCTCCAATCTGCCTACGAAGCAGCTGCCAAAGTTGCGAATTGGGATCGTGAAAGTTTGGATTGTGATTTCACCCATTTAAATCAGCGAAATAGAAGTTAATGGAGCAGATGAAAATAGCAGTGATTGGAGTAGGACCTTCGGGAATCACGGCCTTAAAGAACTTAGTAGATCAAGGATTGGATGTAGTTGCTTTCGATCGAAATCATGAAGTGGGAGGCAATTGGATTTACTCCGAGAATGAAAGTCATTCCAGCGTTTTTGAGACTACGCATATTATTTCCTCCAAAACCCTCTCGCAATACGAAGATTTCACCTTTGAGGATTTCGATCCTACAGTTTCTGATTATCCCTCACACGATGAGTTGAGGCGATATTTTCAAGCTTATGCCAAGCATTTTAACCTGTATCCCTACATCCAGTTTGGGACGATGGTGATTCATTGTGAGCAACTTGATTCTTCCGCTTGGGAAATAACCTCCGAAAAAGATGGCGTCAGAAAAGTGGAGCAATTCACGCATTTGGTGGTCTGTAATGGACACCATTGGAAGCCACGATTTCCTGAATATCCCGGAAAATTCACTGGTGAGTTTATTCATTCGCATAATTTCAAGAAAGCGGCACCATTTACCGGAAAACGAGTCTTGGTTATTGGCGGAGGAAATTCAGCCTGTGATGTGGCTGTTGAGACCAGTCGTGTTTCCCAAAAAACTGCGATCTCCTGGCGAAGAGGCTATCGAATTGTACCAAAATTCTTTTTTGGGAAACCTTCAGATGTGGTCGCCGAACAAACCAAATGGATGCCCATCAAATTGAGGACATTTTTCAATCAAATTCTTCTAAAGATCATGCTTGGAAATAACGAGCTCTATGGCCTAAGGCCAATTACGGAGCCATTTGGATCTTCACATCCTACGATCAATGATGAACTTCTCCACAAAATCCGTCATGGGAAAGTACTCCCCAGAATGGATATCAAGCGATTCGAGGGTGAAAAGGTGATCTTTGAAGATGGGAGAGAAGAGGGGTTTGATTCTATTGTGGCCTGTACTGGTTATTGGCTGAGCCACCCGTTTTTTGATAAGGAATTGATTAATTATTCCGAAGGTCCAGTTCCGCTTTGGTTGAAGATGTTTCATCCAACCATTTCTAATCTGTACTTTATCGGAATGTTTCAACCACTTGGATGTATTTGGCCGGGAGCGGAGCTTCAAAGCAAGATTATGGCTCTCGAGCTGTCAGGAAAGTCGCAAAGACCCTCAAATATCAAGGAGCTATGTGTAAAAGAGGTAACTCATCCTCATTACAAGCAGATAAATACACCTCGACATACGATCACAGTTGACTTTCACTTGTTTGTGAAGGAACTGAAAAAGCAACTTCCGAAAGTTTACCAGTCCAAGAAGCCAATGGCAAAAGCTCAGCGGGAGGAGTATAGCAACTAAACGAATGAAGGGGCCTAAAATCAAATATTTTCTAATTTTTTTGATTCTTTGGGCCTTTGGTTTTTTAAGTTGGGAATGGTGGAATAGCTATCCGAAAATCTCACTTGCCGTCCTTACACCTGCTACGAGTTTCGAAGGGAAAATTGATTCAATTCTCTATCAAGCAATAAATGAGTACCGATTACCTGGTGTTTCCCTTGCGCTAGTCAAGGAGGGAAAGTTGGTTTATATGAATGCTTTGGGCTTTGAAAATCTAGAGACGAAAGTTCCACTACACCCAACAAGTACGATTCCTGTAGCCTCTATTTCTAAGCTTTTTACTGCATTAACTATAGCAAATAAAGCATTGTCAACTGATCTAGAAGCCAATACCAGTCTGAAAAACAGCAGTAATACGCTTTTCCCAGCCTTGTCTTTTTCTCAATTATTAGAGCACCGATCAGGCCTGAAGTCTGAGAATTCTATTCGATCCCGTTTATTTGGTAAATTAAAAATTGGCTTGAAGGATTGGGGAACAGCTTATATTGAAAAATCAAATTTTAAAGGGATCAATTTTCCAGCATTCTCTTATTCAGATTTGAATTATGATTTTCTTGGTTTTTGGCTAGAAGAACAATCCGAGCTGAGCTTTGAAAATCAGGTTACAGAAAATATTTTCGGATCAGCTGGAATGGAGCAAAGTTTTTTTGTGGAGATGGAAAGTCCCGACACACTTTCAATTTCTGGTTACCAGCATACCTTTTTATGGAAAAGGCTGGAAGAAAATAAGTTGAAATTCCAGATTCTTCCTTCTCCATCATCGGGACTAATGACAAGTACTCGAGATATGAGCATTGCATTAATCCATCTGCTTCGTGGCGATATGGGTGATTTTCAGGAAGAGCTAGCCTGGCTCAAGGATCAAGAAAATGCCAAATTTCTAGGTTTTCAAAAAATAAGAATACTTGATTCAGATTGGATAGGACATTATGGTGGACAGGCTGGTTACAGTTCTTTCTTCTTT
Organism: Algoriphagus sp.; assembly: GCA_017858365.1. GTDB lineage: Bacteria > Bacteroidota > Bacteroidia > Cytophagales > Cyclobacteriaceae > Algoriphagus. Next base: position 3,635 of record JAFMBQ010000412.1, read on the forward strand.
TTTTCAAAAAATGAGGATATAGGAATCTTTCTCTTCTTCAACCTAAAGGATCCCGCTAACTATCGTTTAGACCTGTCTGAAAAAATCTTGACCCTACTTTTACAGCTTTAAATTCACACCGATGAAGCTATCCTTTCCGCATCCTATCATCATTCTGTTGATTTTCATTTTCATAGCTGGGTTGTCCACCTATTTTATTCAATCAGGAAGCTTTGAACGTGTTTTGGATGAGAATACAGGTCGCGAAATCGTTGTCCCGGGAAGTTTTAAGGAAATCGAAGATGTGAATGTCGGCTTAGGTGATATGTTATTGTCCATTCCAGCAGGGATCATAGCCCGAGCAGATGTGCTCGTGCTTGTATTACTTTTGGGGGGTGCATTTTTTGTAATTGAGAAAACTGGTGCTTTACAAGTTGGAATAGAATCACTGATTTATACTTTCAGAAATAGACCCTTTTGGCTTTTTTACTTGCTTGGATTTATATGTTCGATCTGCGGAGGGATTTTTTACATGTCCGAAGAGTTTATTGGTTTGATTCCAATTT
>JAFMBQ010000413.1 GCA_017858365.1 Algoriphagus sp.
GCAATACCGGGAGAGTTTTGATGTCTATGGTTCGAAAAAGTCTTTTGAATGGACCTTGATCGAGCAGGAAGATTCGGTAATTCATACCGGAGAAAGCCCTGAGCGAGTTAAAATCCCAGATTACGCGCATTTATTGCCTAAAGAGATTCAGCCTTTTACTACTGGTGGAGTCTATGATTCAGATGAGAATCAACATTTGTCATTCATCCAGGGTGCTGGCCATGGCGGTTCCCATCCCCACTTGGTCAATGAATTTTTAAATGCCTTGAATGAAAACCGAGCTCCTTATCCAGATGCACGGGAATCAGCTAATATCACTTGTGTAGGAATCTTGGCACATGAATCTGCCATGGAAGGTGGTGCGATCAAACAGCTTCCGGCGTTTACGCTGAAAGGCTAAATACCGATTTTCAAGATGAAAAAATAAAGGCCGCTAGTACTTGACTAGCGGCCTTTGTTGCTTAATTGGCAGAATTCTTTTAGAAATGATTGATCAAATTGGACCATTAGCTAACCTCCTAGAATAGCTAGATTTCAGTCTCTTTTCTCCGCTCCCTTTTCCCTAATCCCTATTCTCCAATCCCCTACTTAACTCGAGAAGCGCTCAGCTCAAACATGCCCATCAAACTTCCTGCAGCATTGTCTCCATCTACTTCAGACATATTGATATCCACATCATACCCTTGGATATTGAATGCAGCAGATAATACTCCATCAATAATGGATACTGAACTCATTTCAAATTCTTGTCCAGACTCATCGGCCATAAAATAGCCTTTGGTAGCTCCCTCTTTGGTTTCAAAACGCATCGGGATAGTCGCATCTCCTTGCGGAGTTCCTTTGACTAATACACTCCATTTACCTTCGAAGTATTCAGGAGAGTTGTTCGCAGCAATAGCTAGGCTAGCTACGCATAAGAGCATCAGGGAGGCTAGAAATAATTTTTTCATTGTTGATTCTGATTTTAAGTTTAAGAATAGATTAGAAAAATACTGAAAATTTGGTCTAAAAAAAATCTTCAACTAGCAGTAATTAAGACAGCGGGAATCGAGTTTATGAAAAATTAAATCACATCCTTTAATCCAGATTGGTACTATTAGGTTTCTCCCCCGCCTTCGAGCTTATATGCTAAGAGAAATTAATTTATTGTTATGATACCGGACAATAAGCTAATTTACCACTGCAAGCAAAATGCTCAACACTAGACCCCAACCCCATGAAAGAAGCCAATAAATACATCCTTATTCTATTCTTACTTTTTTCTAATACCGTATTTGCCCAAGAGCAACCGGAAGGAAGGGCAATCAAAAGCTCCTTGAATTATGGAAAGTCTGTGGCAGTCTTTGGTGGCTCAGTATCTGTAATTCCAGCCAGTGATAGCGCGAAAATCATGTGGAAAGAACGTTTGGGAATGGAAATCACCAATTATGGCGTGGGTGGAGCTGGATTTTCTTCCTTACAGGGCAAATCCCTACAACAACAAGTGGACGAAGCCGGGGTTTTTGATATCTATATTCTTTGGGCTTCTACCAATGATTACACCAACAAACGAGAAAATGGTAGCTATACCGATTATACAGCTTTTGATGAATATGATCCTGAAAAACTGAAAACTCAGGCAGGTGGGATCAATTACTGCATCAAAAAAATCTATGAACTGAATCCCAATGCCACCATTTACTTTTTCACTTCCAGCAAAGCATTTATTGACCGTGGTGGCTATGATCCTCTTGATCCAAATGGAATGGTGAGCTATGTGGACCTGCAAAAGAAAATCTGTGAACTTCACGGAATTCCATACTTGGATCAATTTACGCTTGGTGGATACAATACGCACAACCAAGCCTTATTCTACAGAGATCCTATTCATATGAATGCGGAAGGATACAAAAAGCTTGGTGCACTTCAAGTCGCATTTTTGGCCTTTCCTCAGTAAAATAGGGAGCTCTTTTTTTAATTGAAAAGCATTAGAATTGACTAATGGAGACACCAAACCTATAAAGCTAAATTGAATCATTAGCCTTCACGCTCAAGCAATTCAAAATTTTGGTAAAAAAAGAGGCTAGCGAATTTTGCTAGCCTCTCTCCTTTTCAAGTCTTCAAATTCTTTTACCTCGCATATAGAATCACGTTTTTCATCGCCCAGGGCTGTTCCCCTTTTTTATTGGATTGGATTCGTACAAACCGGATACGTTCAGAGGATTTCCACCTAAGATTGTTGACTCCGACTTTTCCTTCTCCAGTGGCTACTTCGGTCCAATTATTCCCATTCTGAGAAATGGAGACTGTATAATTGAGCGGAAATTGCTCTTTTCCAGCATCAAATTGAATTTCGGCAAGTTCATGCGCAGAAGGCAACTCGACTTGAAACCACATCCCTGGCTCCTGTGCTTCTTCTGTCTTCCAGCCTTTGAATCCAAATGCATACGAAGGATCTCTCGTGGAACCTACACCTTGGAGAGCCGTGCTGCTTGCTGTCACTTTCCAGTTGTCCTGCAACGTTAAAGCTTTTGGTACTTCTTGAATGAGTTCATCAAAACTATAATTGCTTTTTCTATCATTTGTTTCGGCTCTGATCTTAGTGACATATTCTGGACTTACAAAACTGGCGCTATTTCCAAACTCATTTCGGATATAGGAAATAATAGAGGCGATATATTCATCGTCATTCATATCCATGGCGATCATCACTCCTTCATACTCTTTCCCCTCTAAATCACCCTTTAATCCATGTAGCATGGTTTTTACAGCATATTCCGGATGTCCTTGTATTCGCTGAGAGCCTGAGAATGCAGGTGCGATCAATTGTCCATTTCCTGTTGGGGAACCCAAACCTTTTGGTCCATGACAAGTGGAGCAATAACTATCGAAGATGGATTTACCCTTTGTAAACAATGCCAACTCAGCTGGCTCAAATTTGGTAGCAGCTGCATTTTTTGCTTCTTCCATCTTTTCTAGAATTTGAGTTGCGACCAATTGAGGTCCCTTTGAAGAATTTGAAGCTAAAGTGGATGTCATCAATTCCTCGACATGATCAGTTTTTAGGATATAGGCACTAAACAGTCCTTGAATGATCACATCAACATCTTGATCCTTGGTCATTTCTTTATAATCAGCGGACAAACTCTTTTCGCCATACTTATAAAGCGTTTCGCTAGCTCTCAAGGCTTGGATACGGATTTTTGGGTTAGGATCCTTTAGAAGTGCTCTAACTAGGCCTACCTTCAAAGAATTTAATCCCTCCAATGTCCACAGTGCGTGGATTCTTGCTAGTTCATTTTTGGAAATCTTGGCCATTTTCTCCAAATCACTCACAATGGATTTGTCCTGATTCAAAATCATCAGCTGCTGTGCTTGATCTCTCCACCAGCCATTCGGGTTTTCCAAATGACGAACCAACTCAGCCGAAGTCTCCTCATACATTCTAGGTTTTTCAGTATTTCTTGGAATTCCTTCATAAGTCAATCTCCAGATTCTACCATTCCCGATGACATCATCCATTTGGTACTGCTGGATTTTTGTTCTCAAGTAGCTACCCTCTTGCGTCCAGTTTCCTTCTTGGATGATCCCACGATACATATCGACGATATAAAGGGTTCCGTCGGGAGCTGTTGCCATATCCACTGGTCTAAAAAGTGGGTCAGTAGATTGGATAAACTCAGACTGGGAATCCATGTATTTATTTTGAATGTAGGTCAAGCCTTCTTCATTCTCAACATTGACCTGTCTGACTATTCGTCCTACGGGTTCACCGTAAAAATATTGGCCAACAAGTTCCTGAGGCAATCTATCCCCTCTGAAGACATCATTTCCTGCTGCTCCAGTGACATTATTCAGGGATCCATCAGGATTTGCTTCCTTCATTCCAGGTTGGAAATCTGCCAATTTCACTAAACTGTACGGAACTCGAAAACCATCTTTCCACTGGCCCTTTACAGTGAAGTTACCATAGACAATCGGGAACTGGAATCCTTGTGGAACACCTCCTGCACCATCTTGGAACCAAAGTTTACCATAGTTATCCTGAGTAACTCCCCACTGTCCCCATGGATTTCCGCTTGGTTCCTGAATTACACCATCTGCTGTCCAGCGAATTCTTTTTGAATTATAGGTACTATACATCCAGTTATCCAAAGCCCAAGTAAGGAAAGTTGTTTGATGTTCTACATTTCCT
>JAFMBQ010000414.1 GCA_017858365.1 Algoriphagus sp.
CCAAATGGCGATATAGATCCGAACTTCCTGGGAAAGGTGGGGCCTGACGCATCCCGAACTCGGCGTTGAAATTATACAAAGCGGAATCGATCGCTTCCTCTCCAATCAAGTCTCGAAGCCCATAAAGAATCAAACTTCCCTTATTGTACCACTGGTAGGGGCGGTTGCAGTTGATAAAGACATTTTCCTTTTTGCCCTCGTTGGATCGACCACTGAGGTAATCATCCAACTCATCCTTCAGGAATCGCTTCATGTTTTCTTTGCCGTATTTGCGTTCGGATAGGATCAAGGCAGAAAATTCTGCCAAAGCTTCCGAAGTCAGATTCGATCCTCGGGTATAGTTTGGCGTGATCTGATGTCCCCACCACTGGTGCGCAAGTTCGTGAGCGGTGACATAATACACATAGTCAAAGCTGTTGGGATCCGAGAAATCAGCGACCCAACCGAAGCTTTCCGCAAAGGGAACTGTATTCGGGAAGGACTGGGCAAAACCTGCATAGCGCGGGAATTCCAAGATTCGCATCTGCCTAAACTGGAAGTCTCCATAGGTTTCGGAGAAGTAAGTCAGGCCGTCTTTGTAGGAATTGACAAAGCGATCGAGGTTATACTCATGTCCTTTTTGGTAATAGATTTCGATGTCGATTTCCTTTCCGGACGGTAAAGTTGTCTTGTCCCGTAGTACTTCATACTCCGCAGATAGTACAGAGAAAAATGCCTGAATCGGAGTGTCCTGAATGTAATGGAAGTAGCGGCGACCATCTTCCTCCCATTCCTTTTGCAAATAGCCCGGAGCAATTGCGATCTGAGATGGAATCGTACTCACCGTCGCCTCAAACTGAACTAGGTCAGCTTCATCAGCGAATAGTAGGGTATTTTTTCCATAAGGATCATCATGTGGAGGGAGATCTTCCAACTTTTCAGGTAGATCATATTCCCGACGCTTTTCATCACTGTCCAATTCGCCACCTGCGGAGTAACCAATATCCGGCATTCCTCCGGCGATAAAGCTGCCATTGTACACGAGCTCTCTCCCAAAACCTGAATTAGGAAATCCATCATTGATAACCTTGCTTTTGATGACTAAATTCAAGGTGTCACCCGGCATCAGCGTTTGCGGCAAAGCCGTGATCTTGTACCATTCTCGCTCAGGCTTTTTCCCAAAAATCTGGAATTTTGGAGGGTCGTAAACCAGTGGGAAACGGTAGGGAAGTGGCTCACCTTGGTAGAGAATCTCAAAATCCGTCAAGCTCGTGCTGTTGAAATGTACCGAGTCGATGGGTTCATTCGTTTTGTTGACCATTTCCACTTGCGCCTCAAAGTATGCATCCCGCTCCATCGGATAGAGATCGGCTTTGAGATTCACTTTGGTGATTTTTGGCTGAGCCATAAACTCGTACTGCTTGAGTTGCTTCTCATAGGCTACTTGTCGTAATTCCCCTTCATCACCTGTAGTGAAACCATTTTCATACACAACCGAATTGAAAATATAGGCTCCTGCCGCAATCCCAATGATCAGGAATACATATGCCGCAATGGAGGTCTTTTGGGTCATTCTGCTTTTGGCAGTTTTCCAAGTATTCTTGAAGGAATTCTCCGTACCTCGGCTGTAGAAAATGCTGAAGAAAAGAATCAGGAATAGGCCTATGGCAGTCCAGTAAATGTTGAACCAAAGTAAGGGTTCTCCAAAATGTCCCAAGCCATTCATGTCACTCCAGCGGTAGCCCGGCTTGTAGGAGAAAAAGAACATATTGAAATTATATCCTGCGAAATCCCGGAACACAATCATCACCAACCAAATCCCAATTGCTGCAGCATGGCCTGCAAATTTGTTATTAACCACCAAATGCACTGCAAATACCAGCATCACCATTTGCAGGTAATCCGGTAGCGAAATCAAGTAGCTATCGACAAGGTAGATACCCAGTTCATAATCAAAATAGCCTTTCAAGGTCTGCACTGCCAATCCTACAATAATCGGAATCGTCGCCAGCATTAAGCAGATGGCTGCCATTCCTGCAAACTTCGAGGCGATTACAGTTCCATCCTTGACTGGGAAGGTATCATTGATGACCGAGTAGCCGGAGGACTTGTCGCGGTGCAAGCTTTCTCCGGTGAAAAACACGATGATGATAAACACGAAGAGGTTGTAATCAAAGGTTTTGTACTCCATCAAAAAGGAGGTGGAGGGGAAGTTTGGAACTGAATACAGCGTATTCCCTATCCAAAAATCCAAAATCAAAAACACTAATCCACCGAGCAAGATCGACTTGAAGTAGATGTCTTTGAAGATATTTTGAAACTCGATTTTGGAAAGTGTTTTGAAACTGCTCCATTGGTAGTTTCCTGCGAAACTTGCTTTCGCGATTACTTTTTGAAGCATTGGAGTGCTCGCTTCCTCTTTCTCGGCTTTAGACTTTTTCTGCTGAGTTTGGAAGAAATACGTAAAGCTAAAGCGCATATAAGCGGCGATGAAAAAGACAAAACCTATCCCAACCCAAAGGAGTCGGTTGATCAGAAGATTTCCTGCTATCGGCAGGATGAAGCTATTCTGTTCGTATGGAGTCAGGTACCGGGTTTGGAAGTTGAAAGTATTAATCCCAAAAGGATCCATGATTTCTACCAAGTTCTTGTTTTCGATATCCTGCGCCAGAAAATTGGCCAAGAGGTAAATGATAAATACCACGATTCCCCCGGAATAGATCGATTTGATATTTCGGGTAAATACGATCAGTGCAAAGAATAAGGAGCCTGCCAGCCACAAGTTTGGAAGGGAAAGCGTGATCCAAGGATGCAGGTAGTTCATCAGCTCATTTGGACCGTAGCGAAGCGCATCCGTACCAAAGAGTGGTCCGAGAAGCGTTCCCAGATAAAATCCCACGATGCTACCAAAGGAGATAAACATCAGCGTCACAAAGGAGCCCCAAAATCGACCCATGAAATAGGCAAACTTGGAAATCGGGTAGCTAAAAAGGAAGGTTCCCGTCTTATGCTCAAGATCCCGGTAGATGGGTACGCCCATGACTGCAGAGGCAATCAAAATTCCGAAAATCGAAATCAGTAATTGAAGGTTGGCAATCACAATCGGAGCATTGTGGAAGACCTTCTCCGAGGCAGGGGTATTACCAAACCCCACTAAAAGCAGCGGCACGATAAGCAGCATCCCAAAATAGATATAGGTCGCCGGGCGGCTGAATCTATATTTCAATTCAAAAATGAAAATATCTAAAAACATAGCGCCTTATATGGTGATCGGATCTACTTTCTTTGAAATATGGCTGAAGTACACATCTTCCAAATCGGCCGGAACCGGTATGAATCCATCACCTGGGTTCTCATCACTTTCGATTCGTAAGCTTAATTTTCCTTCCAAAAGTTTGGTGGAGATAACCGAATACTTCTCTCGGTAAATTCCGAGGTCAGACTTCTCGATGGATTTCTTGTAGATCTTTCCATTGACCGATGCAATGCCTTCGGCAGGCTTTCCCTGCATGAGCACTTCGCCTTGGCAGATGATCGCCATATTGGAGCAGAGCGTGTTTACATCTTCCACGATGTGGGTCGATAGAATAACGACCGTATTTTCTCCAATTTCAGAGAGCAAATTATAAAATCGATTTCGTTCCGAAGGGTCCAATCCAGCGGTAGGCTCATCGACGATGATCAATGAGGGACTTCCAACCAGCGCTTGGGCAATTCCAAATCGCTGGCGCATACCGCCGGAATAGGTGCCTAGCCCTTTCTTTCGATGGGAATAGAGATTTACCTTTTGGAGTAAGTTTTCGACAAGGGCTTTTCGCTCACTTTTGCTGCCGATTCCTTTCATCTGAGCGATGTGATCGAGCATGACTTCCGCATTGATTCGCGGATACAGCCCAAAGTCCTGAGGCAAATATCCCAGACGCTCACGGACGGCTTGTTTGTCTTCGATGACATTGATATCATCCAAAAAAATGGTTCCGGAATCCGGATCTTGGAGGGTTGCGATGGTTCGCATCAGGGTTGATTTTCCTGCTCCGTTTGGTCCAAGCAGTCCGAACATCCCTTGGGGAATAGTTAAAGAAATGTCATTCAAAGCCTTCACTCCATTGGCATAGGTCTTTGAAAGATTTTTGATGATTAATTCCATTTGCTGTGGTTTTTAAAGATGATGGTGGTTTGGATTTTTTTGAAAA
>JAFMBQ010000415.1 GCA_017858365.1 Algoriphagus sp.
AATCATCTCTATGGAAAATACCAACATAAGGGTCGATACCAGATCGGATTAAACAGCCCTCAACTTTACCATATAAAATGCCATAAGCATAATTTAAAAGGGAATTAAATTTGTCTAAGGCTGGATGGGTAGTCCGTTTCTCAAAACGAAAGGTCTCAGGTACTAAAGTAGCTAATAATTGAAAATATTTCTTGCTTGCCGCGCCTTCCCATCCTCTTAAGGATGGAGCAATATCGGCTATGATTTCTGCCTCTTCCTTGCGAATCTTTCTTTTATAATCTTCCATGGCATTTACGCCGTAGGAGATGGCTTTATAAGTTGGGTTATTCCCTTCATCTAAACCTATCTGTAAGGATAACATAAAGGCTATTTGATTATTAATTTTTTCAATAATTTTATCCTTTACCCAGTCCACCACCTTGTTTCCATACAAAAACTCAAGTTGTTTTTTTCGAATTTCGGAGATAGAACCATATTTTGAACTCCATATTCTACCTTGGTGTTTTCCTGTTTTATCCACAAAAAGAACATCGATTTCGTGTTCTATGGCTAATAGCACGGCGTCTGAACTAATTCTTGCACCCTGACTTAAAGCAATAGATTTTATGTCTCTTGGGTGAATGGCTTGGCTCAAATCAGCTGTTTGAACCAGGAACAAACCATTTTCTTTTTTTAGAGATGCGCCAAATGAGTTTAATACCAGTTGCATGTTTATTTGCTTATATTTTCTAAATTCAAGGCTTTCCAACCCCATTTATTTTTCTTATTGTCAAAGGCAGGGACGGCAATTCCTTCAACCATTATTCCTTCGTATAAATGCTTGTGGATAAAATATTCGACCATTACGTCATCTACAAACCCCAAGGATATATATTGAGAAAGCCTTAATTTTCCTGAAAAAACACGGCGCAATGGATGATCAATTTCCTTTTCTTCCAGGCGTTTTATAGAAAAAATACGATGTGGCTTCCCGGTTCGTTGTTTTTCAGCAGATACAGCAATGATACTGCCTAAAGTAATATTTTCTAATGGAAAATCTGATATTAGACTTACTCGTTCTTCTTTATTGGGCATGTAGGTTAACTCAACTTTTTTTGCATCTATGTAAATGACAATGCCCTCACTTATTGGAAGAAAGGTAGAGAGTATTTCGGTAGCGTTCAAAAAATACCTTCCATACAAATCGTTATTTGTTCTTCCAGATTCGGTGTTTTGGTACCATTCTTCATTTTCTAGTTGTTTACAGTAGGAAGGGTAGGGCCAATCTTTAATCTTAGAAATAAATTGTATACTTTTTATTTCATTTCTCGCCTCCTGATATAGTTTTTTCTCTACTAACAGTGGAAGAAAGCGTAAACGCACTTTATATAAAAATTCATTTCTTGTCTGACAGGACAACGCTTTACAATAACACCAGAAGGCTCTTTCATCACCCGAAGGAAAAGCTCTGGCCATCAAATCCCAAACCCAAAATTCTTTTCTTCTTATTCTGGCAAAGGGTAAAAGGGCGTAAAGGGCTTTTTCTTTTTCGTCTAATATCAACCATAGTTTTGCCAGGTAATAGGGAGGGTATAGGAAATGGGGCTTCTCCTGGATGATTTTTTCAAGGGCTGTTATGAAAGTGAGGATCTCATTTTTTAAATGGTCATTCACCTGATAATTTGCTTTTTCTTCTAGTATTTTCCCGACCCTGATATAGGCTTGTTCCGCCCTGGACATCAATTTTTTTCCTAAACCCATGTCTGGCTCTTCATAATCTTCCTCGTGTAATCCCTCCCAGGTTAATAAATTCATCCAAGGTAAAAAGCCAAACCAAAGGGTTTTATATCTCAAAAAAGTGGAAAGTAAAGCAGAGGAAACGGTGTTATTCTTTAAAGGGGGAAATAGGTTGAAAAGGGGTGTAATCGAGTCTAATTGCTTATTATTCAAGGTTTCTTCCTTTACATGGAAGGATAAATATTTGATGATTTGCCATGTGATTTTTTCATTTAGCAAGGGCTCGTTTTCCGGCAATTTTAAATCTATCAGCTGTTTTATAGTTTGAATAAATTCATCAGCTTTTTCAGCATAGCACTTTTCTTTCAGGTCATCATATAGCACCCAAGCGAGCAAATATTTTAATTTTTGATTTGCTGGCTCTTTCAATAGGGTTTCGTAACCAGTCTTTAAAGCGTTTTCCCGGTCACCTTTAATTCTTAATTCCCGAACTATTTGATAGGACATACAGGCTAAATTTAATAATCCCTGAATTTCACAAATTCAAATCTGGACACTTTTGCGCCATCCTTCTCTGTTACATTACGTTTGGTGGTGCTGGCAATACAATTAAAGCCAGCATTTTTTAATCTGCTAACCATTTTATAGGTGAATGTTAATTCACCCATAATATGAATGGCCTGTGGTATTAATTTCTTTATTTCAGTAAAATAGTTTTCAACCAATAAATCAATTTCAATGTCATTTGCTTCAGGATCAATCATTGGAAACGTCATATCAACGACCTCATGAAAGTTTGATAAAGCATTCACCTGCTGTAATTTATCCCATTTGTCGAACGAGTGGTTAGAAAAATTTAATAGCATTACTATTTTTTAAATATATTTTCGGGAAAGGTTTCATCCTGAAAATCTTTTTTGGAAAAAAGACCAATTCTACTTTCTTCCGCTCTTTCTATCGATTTTTTTATAGAATGATCAAGTTCATTTAAATTGGTTAAGGTGATTATATTTGTTTTTGCTAATAAACCAAATTTATTCTTTAAGGAATCTACCTTATAAATCGTTTCTGTAATAATATTTTTCTTATCTGTAGGACCACTTAACAGAACACTTGTCTTACATTCAATGATATTCAGCTTTTTATCTTTTATAAATAAAATGTCAAATTCATTTGGTGTATTATGTTCCCCTTTTTGTAATTCCCAACCAACACCAATTTCATCGTCATTTAATTTATAAAACTCCTTCACCAAATTATAAATATAATCCTCGAACCAATCACCAGTTAAATACCTGGTTTCTTGACTGTTAAGTCTGTTTGGAGCTTTGGAAATATATGATAGACGGTTTAAAAAAGCGAGAATATCATTATCGTCATCAATATTATTCATATTCTTTCCCCTTCTTCCATGGATTAAATTTAACGGTTTACCGTCAATTTCAGGGTTAAAATGGTTCAGATAGTAGTTAAATATATTTTCTGTTTTTTCAGGAGTGGTTAGAAGTTGCCCTTTTTTCTTTATGGTAAAACCATAAGCTATCACATATTCTTCCAATGTTATATTAGTAGTAAATGGAAAAACAGGCTTTTTAATACCGGGAAATAGCCTGAAATAAGAATTCATACTTCCAGGAACATAAAGTAATTCGCAATCTATGTTTTTAAAAAAATCAGACACGGCTAAGGACATTATCTTCGTCCCACCAGTGAGGTTGACAAGATAGTGATGATCATCGCTTACAATATCTGAAAGCTTCTTTTCAATATCCTCGAAAGAGAATGCATCCACAATAAGTTCCTGAATAATGGATGAATTTTTTAGCCCTGCCGCTTCTTTCAACCAGCCTAGCTTCTCTTTCATTTGTTCAGTAAGAATGAAAAGATAGGCATCTACTGGTTTTTCCTTAATCATTTCCAGATTAGGGATAGCTTGATCACTAATTAGACTTACAAGAATATTTGCCATAATAATTATTTTAACGGTAACTACGGTTTAAAAGATCAGCTGCCCAATTTTTGGCATTCCTTGAATTATCGGATAAGAATACTTCAAACCGTGCACCAAATTGATTCTCATCCACATAGGTTCCAACTAATTTGAAATCGTCATCTCCTCTTTGGGTCACTTTAAACCCAATTTCTTTAATGGATTTATTGCCGGAATAGGGTAGAGATTTAGTGCTTTGTATAAAAAGATTATCTCGGAATACTTTTTCTACAAATTCCTTGAAACCATTTGGGTAATGGTCTTGCCTAAAATGAGGTTTTTTTCTTTTCTCATCAGTCAAAGGTACTAAGGTGGGTATGTAAGGATATCTTAAACGAAAGGATGTTATATATAACTGACCAATGGGGTTTAACTCATATAAGATTTTTCCATCCACTTCGATTTCATTAAGGAAAACACTCATTTTGGAATCCAACTTTTCCTCTAAATTTTGATCTTC
>JAFMBQ010000416.1 GCA_017858365.1 Algoriphagus sp.
AAGATTCAGAAGGTAATACCTGTTTCAATTTTTATTTGGATAATTCTTACATACACAGTGACAGCAATAATAAACGTCTATTTTCTACCTTTACCTTTGTGGCTTTCAATTCCAGCAAGCATAATTATCCAAGGGGCAAGAGCAATGATAGTTTTTGTAAATTTTCTGAATCACCCTTTATTAAGTAGAAGCAAAGTTCCGGAGAACATTGCACTATTTGCAACGGCAATCGCATTGCTTGAACTATTGATATCTATTTTTGGTGGAGATAACTCAATCTATCACAAAATTAGCATGTTTTTATTTTTCGGAATTATTATACTATTTGGATATTTTTTAGAGATAAACTTTGTTAAAATGGGTGAATCTGTTCTATCACAACCAGTTATATCTGCCGTTGAAGTAGAAGTAAAAAAAAATGGGTTGAGCCAAATTTAGATAGGGTTTGCCTGAATTGTGGAGAAGATATTAGTTATAGATTAAAAATGGTCAAATATTGCACTGATAAATGTAGATTGGAGAGGTTTTACCAAATGAGGAAGAGTTGATTGGTTAAGTGGAGGTAAAATCTTTTGAGCACCTGCAATCCTCGTATGTAAAATAATTAAATTATAAATCTTTAAGACACCGGATTGAGAACCCATTTGACTTGGGTTCGGGACTTTCACCGCTTGCTAAACTTGTAATATAAATCAGAACCGGACTGAGCCAGGCTAAGTTATTATTGAGTTCTGTCGCTCCCCAAAATAAAGCATAGTACCCAATATCACTGAAACTGCCATCAGCATTTCGACGACCACCAGGGAGAGCCGTGAAACCACTTTCGTTGGTTGCTCCATTATTTGGACTTTCCCAATAGGTAGTGCCAATAGATTTCATTTTGCCACCTGCCACAATTTGTGACTCAGGATAACTAATTTTCCCCCCAAGATAACTAATCAATGTTCGCCATTCATAAAAGGTTGGGACGTGCCAGCCGGTGGGACAAAGACCTCTTTCATCACTTACTGCATACCAATTGTACAACTTCCCTATGATTTTGTCATTGTTATTGTAATTGTTATAAATAGCATACGCTCCGCTGGTAGTATTGGACCAAGCGTTATTATCCAGCCCTGAGGGAATAGAATCGCCATTTCGGTATTTGCTAACCTTTAAATTCTCAGCCATCCAAGACTGGCTTCCATATTTAACTATCCTATAACTGTTACCATCAATATCAAATACATTATTTGACATGGCAGGATTATTCATCATTTGTTTTATCTGATTTTGTAAATCATCTAACCTACCCACCAAATTTATAGAAGATAAATCCGTTTGTATTTTCAAATTTGCTAGTGCATCTTTAATATCTTTTAGATTCACTCCCCCAACCAAACTATCTGCTGTATTTTAATGAAAGGCATAAGGCACACTCATGAGTTCTTGTGTTCCTAATAAAATAAAATTATTACCCCCACTAAAATTACCTTCTAATTTGATGAAATGAGGTGCTTTACCCCATTTAATACTATCAAATCTACCCATTACAATAGTTCCAGTTCCAATTTTTAGAGACATTAAACCAGAAGCATCTGTTGTCTTTAAATGTGTTTCAGAATAAACTATGGAATCCATCATACTACCACTCTGAATGCTTATTTTAATATTGACAGCCTTATTTGATTGAACCTCTCCAAGATTATTCCTTATTACTGACTGAAAATTAATTTTATTGGGTGCTTGGGAAAAAGCAAAAACTGGCAAAAAAATCAATAAAATAATCTTTGAATACATAATATTAGATATAAAGTTTTACCGGATAAAAATGCAAGTTAAAACATTAAAATCAGAAAAAACAAACATTTTATTAAGCGTAGCCTAATGGCTGATAATCGTAGGAAAATGGAGGATAAGCGTATGAAATAGAACTAAAATTGCTTATTAAGCATTTGTTTAGAAGCTGGAATTTTATCGTTAAATGGTAAATTATGAATTAATTTTTGGGTGGTAATCTAACTTGAAAATGGAAAGCACCATATTAATTTTTTCAACTCTTAAAAAAAAGAGATAGTGTTATTGTTTACCACTTCTTTTTGGTTCAAAATCATCTAAGCTTAAGACCTGGCGGTACATAAGGCTTTATATAATTAGACTTAATTACTTGAACCTCATTTGAGCTAATAGGACTTTTTATGCAACGGACAGAAAACCCAAATTCCTTTTGGTAGCCTTCGTCGTTGTTATTGCTCATAGCGCCACTACTATTGAACAGATCGAAGCTATAAGCGCTGTCGTAGTCGCTATCGTAGTTAAAAGAGATGTAGTATTCCTTCCTATAGATCCAGAATTTAGCTAATTCCCTAATACCATCGAACCTACTATCAATAAAACGAATACCACCAGGGAGACCATTAAAACCAGAAGAATTATCACCATTCCCATCATAAATGTATCCGTCTTTATATTCTTCTTCATATTCCCAGTCATTCCACCCCCTTCTTGATTTCATTTTATACGCACCATATTCCCAGCCCAAAAATTCCTTGAGAATTCTATATTCCCTATATGAGGGAACTTGCCACCCAGCAGGTGCTAATCCTCTTTCATCATTTACGGCAAACCAATTATATAGTCTTCCATAAACCATTCCATTTTCAGGGTCATTGTCATAATAACACCATGCAGGTTGTCTATTTTTTCCAGCCTTTTCCCACTCACTATTATTCTGAATATGAGGTATCAAATCCCCGTTTCTAAATCTGTCAACATCAAGATTTTTTACCATCCATTCCTGTTCCCCGATTTTAATACTTTCAAAATCATTCTTTGTTGAAGGTCTTACATTAGGAGTATTATAATCTTTAAGTTTCAACCCTGGCGGAACATAAGGTTTTATACTTCCAGACTTTATTGCTTCTTCCCAACGAGACTTTGGATTTATGTCATTCTCTGGTAAATAATCTTTAATAATTTTTTTTACTTCATTTTTATATTGTTTTACCAGATCATTATCACCAGAACAAATCAAAATATTTTCAAAATTACTTTCTGCTCTATAACTCCAATTGTAGGAGCCTGTGATTACTATATAATCATCTATGATACAGAATTTATTATGCATTTTTTCCTCATCAATCAAGAACAAATTTGATTTTCCAATTTGGATATCACCATAATCTATATTTGAATTTCTATTGATTTCATTATCACTTATGATTAACTTGACTTTAACGCCATCGGCTGCTTTTTTACAAAGAGCATCAAAAAGCCTTTTATTTGTAAACCAGGCTACCGCAACAACTATTTTGTTTTCTGCAAGGTCAATTTGTTCCTCTAAATGCTCCGCTATATTATCAAAAACTGCTTTCGTCCTCATTTCTGACTTTTTAAGTTATATTTTACAATATATAAATTTTTTCCCAATCATTAGACCAAAGTTAAATAAGATGAAAGACTTTGATAAAATAGAGAATTAATTATCAATAATAACTTCGAAGTAAATTTAAATTGGACTAAGCCTTGTTGGAAAATAAGTGGTTTAGATATATAAAACCATAAAAAAAAAGTAGAAGTGCATATCAATAGTAATCCTTTATACACCTTATTGACATAAAATTTCTGGCATCTACATTAATGCCCCTGTATAATGTAAATCTTGAATTGGTTGTATCATTGATTATAAAATCAAGATAACAGCCATCAATATTGCAAGAACCACCATTAATACTTTTTGATGACCAAAATCTTCCCCCTTCTTTGCAATAGTAATTCTTTTTGGCAATTTCCTCAAGTTCGTTTCATTAAGATGGGTGAGATTGTATTTATAAGCCAATCTGTTAATGTTGTTCAAGAGGTTGAAGAATAAAAAAAAAGGTTGATTTGGTATAGGGGGACTTTTCGGGCGATACCCGCCCGCATTTGCTCGCCCACAAATAGTCAAATAGACAAATAGTCAATCCCTGAGGCAACGGACGGAAGCACCTAACGACTTATAGTTGCTGACCCTGGCCACATTGCCATTGCTGTAGTACAGGTATCGGAGCCAGGCGTAGTAATTGGCGTACTCGGTAGCACTCCAGAAGAAAGCGTAGTCCCTAATAACGTAGAAACTACCATCGCTATCGCGATAACCACCTGGGAGAACTGAAAAACCACTTTCATTCGTTGCGCCTGTATTG
>JAFMBQ010000417.1 GCA_017858365.1 Algoriphagus sp.
TCTCCACCTTTGAAAAATAGAAGTGTAGGAATGGAACGGATTCCAAAAGCTTGCGCTACGCCAGGATTAGAATCGACATCTACTTTGCCTATTATTGCTTTTCCTTCATAGTCGCCAGCAAGTTCTTCAACTAATGGTCCGATCATTTTACAAGGACCGCACCACTCTGCCCAAAAGTCAACCAAGATTGGCTGTTCAGATTTGATGATTTCTTCAAAGTTTGCGTCGGTGATTTCTATTGCTTTTGCCATTTTATATTTTGGTGATATTTTAAGTTTCAAATTATAGGTTTAAAGTGAATTCAAGTTTAATAAGTTCCTAGGTGCTCGAAAAATATTTTATTTACCAATGCAAAAACACTTAATTAATGTGCTCCATTTCTAGGTGCTATTACTGGATCCATTACACTACTTTATACATCACTTCAGGAATTTGTCTCAATTCTTTTATCATCTCTGCGCTTGGATCGATGGAGAATTTTTTAGAGAAAAGCTCTAGTGCGATGTTTTCCTTTCGATCAATCACGTCAAAATAAAGCTTTGCCTCTCCTTTGTATTTCGAAGTGATTGCTTCTAATTTCTCCATCAGATCATAGCTCAAATCATCCAAATTGATATTTACCCGGATTCCTTTGACCATTTTACCTCGGACTTCGCTCAGCAGCATAATGCTGCTGATCTTGAATTCTACCTCATTTTCAGCCCATCGTTTGGGTTCGACTTTTCCGGACAGAAATACAAACCAACCAGTCATGAAGTATTCTTTAAACTTCACATAATCTTCTCCGAACAGGAAAAAGGTGAACGAACCTGCATAATCCTCTAAGGTTAATGTCCCAAAAGGCTTTCCGTTTTTAGTGGTTCGATGTGCAAAACTCTGTACCGAACCAGCTAACTTAATATCACTTCGATTCCGTAAGCTCTCAAGGTCGGTAAGATCAGGTAAGGAGGCATTTGTAAAGGAATCGATTTCCAGTTTGTATTGATCCAAAGGATGCCCGGAAATATATAACCCCACTACTTCTTTTTCGATGTTGAGCTGCTGAAGTTGGGAGAAAGGTTCCATTGGAGCAATAGTGGGCATTGGAACAGCCATCCCGCCTGATGATCCCCCACCAAACATACTAAACTGTGAAGAATCTTCTTCCTGTTGGATTTTTTGAGCGTATTTTGTGGCTTTTTCTATCAGCGATAAATCTCCATCTGCTGCTTCTAGGTATTGTCTTCGATGATGTTCTGGAAAACAGTCAAAAGCTCCAGCCATTGCCAAGGCTTCCATCGTCTTTTTATTTAAAGCTTTTGAACTTACCCTTTTTGCAAATTCAAATATGTTTTTAAATACGCCTCCTTTTTCACGCTCCTTGATGATTTCCTCCACTGCAGCCGAACCTGCACCTTTGATCGCTGCCATTCCAAAACGGATTTCACCAGCTTTATTTACGGTGAAGCCACTTTTGGATTCATTCACATCCGGCCCTAAAACGGGAGTTGAAGCACGCTTACATTCTTCCATGAAAAACGTCACTTGGGTGATGTCATTCATATTGTTGCTCAGTACCGAAGCCAAATACTCTGCTGGATAATGGGCCTTTAAGTATGCAGTCTGATAAGCAATCCAAGCATAGCAAGTCGAGTGAGACTTGTTGAATGCGTAGGATGCAAAAGCTTCCCAGTCTGTCCAGATTTTAGCTAGTTTTTTAGCATCATGGCCTTTTGCAGAAGCTTGCTCAATGAATTTTGGCTTCATTTTATCCAAGACATCTTTCTGCTTTTTACCCATCGCTTTTCGCAGCACGTCGGCCTCACCTTTGGTGAAGCCTGCCAGTTTTTGCGAAAGCAACATCACCTGCTCCTGATAGACTGTGATGCCATAGGTTTCTTCGAGGTATTCCTTCATGTCATCCAGATCGTACTCGATGACCTCAGTTCCGTGTTTCCTTTTGATAAAAGAAGGAATGTATGCCAATGGTCCCGGACGGTAAAGGGCGTTCATGGCGATCAAATCAGCAAAAACCGTGGGCTTAAGTTCTCGCATGTATTTCTGCATTCCAGCAGATTCATACTGAAATATCCCTACTGTCTCGCCTCGCTGGAAAAGCTCGTAAGTCTTTTCATCATCTATAGGGAATTCATCTGCATCGAGTTCGATTCCATGCCGCTCCTTTACGATTTTTATTGCGTCTTTGATCAGGGTTAGGGTTTTTAGCCCCAAGAAGTCCATTTTGAGCAAACCTGCAGATTCAACAACGGAGTTGTCAAACTGGGTGCAGACCATCTCGGAATCTTTTGCCAAAGCAACAGGAACAAAATTCGTGATGTCATCTGGTGTGATGATTACCCCACAGGCGTGAATCCCGAGATTTCGAACCGATCCCTCGAGCATTGTAGCTTGATTGATTGTCTTGGCAGATTCGTCCTGACCTTTGGAGATTCGGATCAACTCATCGGCTTTGGCAATCATCTCGCCCTGACCTTTGAGTTTGTCGGAGATTGCAGCACGATTTCCTTGTAAAGCGAAGAGCGCTTTCAACTTGATGTCAGGAACTAGATTAGCTAATCTTCCGGCTTCCGCCAAAGGTAAATTCAGCACTCGTGCCGTGTCACGAATCGCAGATTTTGCAGCCATGGTGCCGTAAGTGATGATCTGAGCCACCTGATTCGAGCCGTATTTTTTGATCACATAATCTATCACAGATTGACGGCCTTCGTCGTCAAAGTCAATGTCAATATCGGGAAGTGATACTCGGTCAGGGTTCAGGAATCTCTCAAATAGTAGCTTGTATGCGATGGGATCAATGTTGGTGATGCCTGTGCAATAAGCGACAGCCGATCCTGCAGCCGATCCACGACCTGGACCCACGGAGACTCCCATTTTTCTAGCCTCAGCAATGAAATCCTGGACGATCAAAAAGTAACCTGGATAACCTGTATTCTCAATAGTTGCCAGCTCAAAATCTAAACGCTCCCGGGTTTCAGGAGTCATTATTTTGTAACGTTTTTCCGCTCCTTTATAGGTTAAATGGCGTAAATAAGCGTTTTCTCCTCGTTTGCCTCCATCTTCCGCATCGTCAGTATGGACGAATTCTGTAGGAATATCAAATTTTGGAAGGAGTACTTCACGGGCAAGTTTATAGCCTTCTACTTTGTCTACTATCTCTTGAGTACATTCGATGGATTCTGGAAGATCTGCGAAGAGCTTTTTCATCTCTTCGGGGGTCTTTAGATAGAATTCATCATTGGGGAAACCATAGCGGAATTCTCGTCCACGCTTGCCAATGTATTTTTTTGGTGTCACCAAGAGCGCACCGTCTTTCACACAGAGCAAGACATCATGAGCTTTAGCATCTGTCTTTTCGGTGTAGTAGGAATTATTTGCTGCGAAATACTTGACATCGTATTTGCGGGCAAGCTCCAATAAGACCTCATTTACTTTTTCCTCTTCTGGGACTCCATGACGATTCAGTTCCACATAAAAATCTTCACCAAACTGTTCCTTCCACCAAAGAAAAGCTTCCTCGGCTTGTGTTTCCCCTACGTTCAAGATCAAAAATGGGATTTCTCCCCAAAGCCCTCCGGTAGTGGCTATTAAGTCGCCTTTGTATTGGAGTAAGAGTTCTTTGTCTATTCTAGGTAGGTAGTAAAATCCTTCAATATTGGCGTAAGAAGCTAATTTGGCCAGATTGTGATAGCCTGCTTTGTTTTTAGCTAATAGGACAGTTTGATAGCCGTCGTCTTTATTGCTTTTGTTTTTGCGGTCACGACAGAGATTAAATTCACACCCTAGGATCGGTTTGATCCCTTGTGCCATCGCTTCTTTCACAAAGTTGAAAGCACCCATCATATTGCCATGATCTGTCATGGCGATGGCAGGCATTCCCAAAGTCTTTGCCCGAGCTACCATGGCAGGAATTTCTGAGGTGGCCTGAAGTACAGAAAACTGACTGTGCACATGCAAATGGGTGAAAGGCATGTCAGTCAGATCTGAAATATCCGCTTTGCCGGCTAATTTCAAGACATCTTTTGCGGCAGCTTTTTGCGTGTCTTTCGCTTGCGCAAAGTTGGCCTCTTCCAATTTCGGTGCTTCGTAGATCACCTCAACTGCAGATAGACCTTCAATTGGAGCTTGTACTCCCTGATTAATCAATCCACAGAAGCAGCGTG
>JAFMBQ010000418.1 GCA_017858365.1 Algoriphagus sp.
TTCTTTGTCATCTATTTGTAAAATTAGCAGACACACTTAACTGAACACTCTCCTTCTTTCCTAAATTTAAATAAACCAATCCCTTCCTCATCCTGTTAATACATCAAATAAAGAAGTCATGTCAGAGAAAAATAAAGTAGACGAGTTTTTCAAGTTGGGCGAAGTAGGGAATTATTTTCTTAACATCTTCAAAAAGCCAGACCCGAATAAAAAATCAAATATCAACCTCCGTATGATGCATGGGATCAATAAGATTTCGATCATCGTCTTCCTTTTTGCTTTGATCTTTTGGATAGTGAAGCGGTTTATTTAATGCCTTCAATTTTTTTTAAAAGCAACGGATTGATTTTTAGTTAACTCATATTTCTAGAAGAATCAAATCGAGTTCAGTTATTTTTGAAAATCCCTTATCGGCCGTAACAAGTGGGATTTCATGAACCAATGAAGTAGAAGCGATTATTGCGTCAGGCAATTTGATGCTATACTTTTGCTTGAGAGATATTGTCTTTTCTTTCAGTTTTAAATTCCAATCGACTGAAAAACAGTCCTTTAAAAGCTTTCTAAGAAGATCCTCTTCCGATTTGGATAAATTCATGAATCCCAACAATTCTATTTCAGAAATGAAAGAAATACCAAAGTTGTATTCTAAAAATGGAGCGACAATTTCATTTCCTTCATGGATGTAAATCAAAAAATTTGTGTCAGCAATAAAATCAATCTTCATGATCTCTTACCGCTTGTTGATATTCTAACCCATCAATATTTCTTTTTAGGGCCCCGAAATGTTTAGCCAAATTCCCTGATTCACCAGATTTATCTAGTTTCCTACCAAGAATTTTAGAAATATTTTTTGCGTTTGACTTATTAATTTTCACGGTCATATCTCTCAATTTAACTTAAATCTACGAAAAATATTTACGACGGTTTAAGAGTTTCAGAAAGTAGAATTTTACCTTTCTGAAAATAATTTCTCACTTTTATTCTACCACCTATTTAAATACAGATAGCCAAAAACAGTAATCCTACACCTTGATCAATTGATCTTCAATCCAAAAGGTCAGTTTTAAGACACTTTTTTACCTCTAAAGATCCTTCGAAAAGGCTCCATTGTTTGTCCCCAAAAATCGGTTGGGAAGTTGTCCGTGTCGGGTAAACCTACAGGTAAATTTTCATCATCCGAAGGCCAGTAAGCTGTCCTAAACAAGAAATCCCAAAGACTCAGAGAAATCCCGAAATTGAATCCACGCGGATGGGTTTCGGGTAAGTTTCGAGCGTGATGCCATAGATGCATTTGCGGCCCATTGAGAATGTAGCGAAAAGGGCCCAAAGGAATTTTCAGATTTGCATGACCGAGTTGGCCGAGTATTAAAGTGAAAATGTGGACGATAAAGAAATCCGTAATCCCGAATCCGATCATCGCCAAGGGAATATATTCAAGCGTCCGATAGAGGATATTCTCCATCCAATGGTAACGAAGCAAAGCCCCAAAACCCATCTCCCGTGTGCTGTGATGCACTTTGTGAAACTCCCACATCCAGCCCACATGGTGATACATCCGATGAATCGCCCACTGCATAAAATCTCGAATCAAGAATATCAATACCAACTGCAACCAACCTTGGAACTGATCCACTTTTACAGCAACGATATTGATCACGCCGAAAATCCCTAGAAAATCGTTGAATGCCTCAACCGCAACCATTGAAAGGGCATTGTAAACCAAGAGAGAAAAGAGAAAGTAATTCCAGAAAATGTAAAAGATGTCCAACCAAAAATTCTCCCGAATCAAGGGTTGATTTTTTCGCCAAGGGAATAAAACTTCCAATAAGTAAATCAGAAGCGAAGCCCCAACCAACCAATAAAAGTAATTGTGCCAACTCGGATAAAGAATCTCACCAATAAAGTAATTCCAGTATCCAGAATATCCGTCAGCAATTGCTTTAAAGTATTTATCCATGTTCCTGTCAGTAATAATTAAGTACGATTCAGCCTAAATTTTTTATAAAAAAAGAACTCAAGATTAATTCAAAGAGTAATTAATTTTTTTGAAACGGAATTTGCGGCATGAACTGCACCTTCCATATAACCACCATGAACCGATGATGTTTCTGTATTGGAAAAGAATACTCTCCCTTCGAAAAAGGACCTATTGAAAATTGGGTTTCCGTTGTTTTGATGAGGGAACAAGGGCTGATCAGAAGGAAAAGAAGTCAAATTTTCATCTGCCCAAACAGATTCCTGATAGTCTATGTACTCTAAAACCTCCTGACCATAGATTTCATTTAGCTGGTTTAGGATTTTATTTTTCCTATCGTCAAAAGACAAGAGGGCATATTCATTGTTGACAAATCCGCAAAGTGCATATTTAGTCTCTTCGGTATTGCAATGATCATAAAACTCCGTAACTGGTCCCACATTGCTAAAAAGCGCTCCTGATTTTCCGTCCTCTCTCCAAAATGGCTTAGGGAATGTTAAAGCGACTTTTATAGAATCTTCCATCCAAGTATGTGTGTTTTGAGCGATTTGAATCAGATTTTGAGGAAGGTTCGGATTAAACTCAATCAGATTAATACCAAGTTTAGGAGGTAAAGCGATTACAATTTTTTCGCATTCGATAATTCTTCCTGCAGTGACTCTGAGCGTATTTTCATTTAGTTCTACTTTGCTCACCATTTCTCCGATTTCCAGTTCCTCAGGAGATAGAAGACTAGAAAGTTTTGAAATGATACTGGTAGTCCCACCTGCAATTCGATAAGATGGGCCCTGTGGAGGGATAGAAATGGATTCGGCAGGGGCTGTTGATAATGCCTGAAAATAGGCTGTGCCCTTTAAGTGTTGTTCGGAAAATGGGAGGTTTAACTCCCTTAAAAGCGAGATTAGATTGGTATGCTCTGGTCTGAACCAAGTAGCTCCCATTTCTACCGGGCTCTCATCTTTTGTAATCTTCGTGTAAATTCTTCCTCCAATCCGATCTCTTCCTTCGAGTACTTTGACTGGAATTCCTGCCTTTTTTAATCGATAGGCAGTCAGTAAACCTGATAGACCTGCACCTACAATAATAACCATTTAATATAATCTAGTTGTTGAGAAGTCTAATCAATAGACTTGAATTTTGGTTCAAAGAGTCCGATGATTATAAATTTGGAAACCTGTTCTCTGAGGTTACAAATGTCTCTTAAAACTTTAGAGAAATCAGGTTAAACTTATTTAGATAGAAAAATGTCGATGGGCGGATATTGGAATTTCATCCGGGATTACTCAGCTTCCAGAAAATAGGCGCTTCAGAAAGCTTTCAATGATAACCCGGTAATTCCAATTTTCCTTCTTGATCTGATTCTGAATTTTTTATCTTCTGTTCTTTGCTGTAAATTTCTACTATGACTTTAGAATATTTCCGAGACTATTGTTTAAAAAAACCAGGGACTTCAGAAGATACCCCATTCGACCAAGATACACTCTGCTTTCGGGTGGGGGGCAAGATCTTTTCCATCTGTTCAATCACCGAATTTCAATACATTAATCTTAAATGTGATCCGGAGCGAGCGGTCGAATTGCGAGAGCTTCATTCGGGTATTACCCCCGGATATCACATGAATAAAAAAACCTGGAATTCGGTCAGCGTGATTGGGGATGTCCCTGACAAATTGATTTTAGAATTGGCAGATCATTCTTATGAGTTAATTTTAAGCAATCTTCCTAAAAAAATCCAAGCCGAAATTCGCCCATGAGTTATTTTACGATTCAAGAAGTTTCCAAATCTTATACTGGTCAACTTGCATTACATCCAATTTCAATTTCCCTGAAGCGCGGTGATTTCTTAAGCATAGTCGGGGAAAGTGGTTCGGGCAAAAGTACTTTGCTTCGAATTATGGCTGGCTTGGAAGTGCAAGATGCTGGTCAAGTTTTCCTTAAGGAAATGGAAATTCAGAGTCCCAAGCATAAAGTTGTTGCTGGATACCCGGAGATCAAATTGATCTATCAAGACTTTCATTTGTTCCCCAATTCTACGGTAGCGGAAAATATAGCTCGTCCCTTACTCCAGTTCGATAAAAGCTACGCAAAGCAGCGCGTGGAACAATTGATTGAAATGCTCGGACTGCAGCCATTCAGAGATCGTTTTCCACGGGAACTTTCGGGAGGGCAAAAACAAAAAG
>JAFMBQ010000419.1 GCA_017858365.1 Algoriphagus sp.
CGTATTCGATGATTTCGGTAGCGGCGATGGCATTGGCGAAGAGTTGGCTTTGGCTGGATTTGAATTTCTCAAAATGCTCCAGGACAAAGAAATTGGCTTTGCCTCTCGCGGAATCCGACAGAAGTTGGATCGCAGCAATTGCCTGCGACTCGGTATCAACCACATAGTAATTCATGTAGCCTTCCAGGTAATTCTCAATGGTGACCCGATACTTCTCATCGGTAGTCAGGAGATCGGAGAGAAGGGGGATATTGGTACCCCAGCTTGAATTTTTCTTCAGGAATTTGATGGCTTCCGGAAAGCCTTCCAAATTCTCCACCAGGGATTTGGTGAGGTTGAATTCGTTAGTTTTGGAATCGAGCTTACGGGAAGAGGAAGTGAGTTCTTCCCGGATCATTTCGATGATGCGATTGGTTTCCTCGATCTTTTGATCCAGGTCTTCCTGCTTGGTTTTGAGCTTTTGGAAGCCCTCCATCGATTCATCGAGTTCAGCTTTCAAGGAAACGATTTTATCCTCAAAGCCCAGTAAGCTGGCTTCTTGCGAAGAATCATCCGAGGAAGTCCGCTCTAATTCTTGCTTGAGGGTAGAAAACTGAATCTGTTTGATCTCTAGGTCTTTTCCGAGTTGATAGACTTTTTCCTTGAGCTGCTCCACATCTTGGTTGAGTTGCTTCTGCTCGGCATGCTTTTCAGTTTGGATGAGTTTCTGGGCATCAAAGGCCTCTCGCAATTCGGCTACGATAAACTCCTTTTCGGCCAGCATCTTGGCTGCGGATTCTTTCTCTTGGGCTAGGGATCGGATACTGAATCCGGCACGGTCATTTGACTTGCGGTCCGTATCGATTTGTTCCCGGAGATTCTGGGAGCGGTCTTCCAGGTAGCGGAGTCGCTCGTTCTTGATTTTCTTTTCGGATTCAAACGTCCGAATCTTATTTACATGTTCATTGAGTGCTTTCTGCCGAGAGGCGAGGAGCTTTTCTTTGCCGATCAACTCAGCTTTGAGTTGGCTCAGAGAAGCCTCCTTAGCTGCGATTTGGGTTTGGAATTTGAGCTTACGATCAGTTTCCGTATTGATCTTCTGACTCGTATTCAACAGGGAATCGGTGTATTTTTCAATGCTTTTCTTCGCCAGATTGATGCTCCCTTCCCGATATTCTTGCTTGATCTCGAAGTATTTGGCGGTTTGCTTGGCTTGCTTTTCAAGACTCTTCAGATTCTTTTCGATCTCATAAAGCAAATCATCCACACGGGAAAGATCTCCATCGGTATCTTCCAATTTGCGCAGCGTCTCTCGCTTTCTATTCTTGAATTTGGAGATTCCGGCAGCCTCTTCGAAGAGCTCACGACGGGAGTTATTCTTATCGTTGAGGAGTTCATCGATCATTTTCAACTCGATGATCGCATAGCTATTCGAGTTGATCCCCGTATCCATGAAGAGGTTATTGATGTCCTTCAATCGGCAGGTGACCCCATTAATTTGGTACTCGCTATCACCGGATCGGTAGTATCGGCGGGTAATGGTGACGTAGGTGTATTCGGTAGGAAGGAGGTTTTTGGTGTTTTCAAAAGTCAGGGAAACCTCTGCAAGATTGGAAGGCTTTCGGGTTTTGGTTCCGTTGAAAATCACATTCTCCATTTTGTCAGAGCGGAGCAACCGGGTTTTCTGCTCGCCGAGAACCCAGCGAATGGCATCGACTACATTAGACTTTCCGCAGCCATTCGGACCGACGACACCGGTGATTCCTTTGTCGAAGTTGATGACCATTTTGTCTCCAAAACTCTTAAAGCCTTTGATTTCCAGTTTACTGAGCAGCATTCATTTTTTTCCTTGCAAATAATAAAACAAAATAGGGCCAATTGGGAGATTGTCAAAGAATTTCATGAATATCGTTGGATTTTCGGTTGTGGGTTGTGGGTTGTCGGTTGTCAGTTGTCCGTATGCAGAGATTTTCTACCGGAACTGTTTAATTAAAAAACTTGGGCTCTTTTTACGGCTTCTTGACGACTAAAAATAGAATAACGAGAACGGTTGTCGGTTGTGAGTTGTGTGTTGTCGGTTTGCAGAGATTTTCTACCGGAACTATTAAATTAAAAAATTTGTGCTCTTTTTACAGCTTCTTGACGACTAAGAATAGAATAACGAGAAAGGTTGTCGGTTGCGAGTTGTCGGTTTGCAGAGATTTTCTACCGGAACTGTTTAATTAAAAAACTTGGGCTCTTTTTACGGCTTCTTGACGGCTAAGAATAGATTAACGAGAACAGTTGTGAGTTGTCTGATGTCGGTTTGCAGAGATTTTCTACTCGAACTATTCATATAGAAAACTTGGGTTCTTTTTACCGGATCCTAAGAACCGACAACCGATAACGGAGAACAGGCAACCGACAACTCTAATAAATAATGGCCACTGAATTCACCATTACTGGAGAGAAACTTTTATCTTGAGCCTATGGATTTGGGAAATATCGTTTATATCGTAGCTGTTTTGGCCTATTTTATCTATCAGGCTACGCGAAAGAAAAAGGAAGAAGCACAAGGACAAATGGATTCTCAGGAACCTGCTGAGCGTACGACTTCTTTTGAAGACTTGCTTAAGGAAATCCGAGGTGAACAAAGCCAGAAACCTAGTCCTGAGCTACCGAAACCTGTCTCTCCGCCTGTCATAACTTCTCGAAATTTTGAATCTACTTACGAGAAGCCCATGTCAGATAGCAGCTATCAAAAACCTGAATCATCTTACGCCCCTCAAAAATCCACTTACCAAAAGCCAGTCTCCTCCTATGAAATGAAGCCTAGTACTTATGGAAAGCCGATAAGCACCTATGCAAAGCCTGTAAGTATTTATGATCAGCGGAAAGCTTGGAAAGAGACCGTTAAGCCTGAAAATGATGATGAGATTTCTTATTACGAGGGTGCCTATGAGAATAAGGTCTATGCTCGAGCGAGCGACCTTGCTACAATTCCAGAAATTCCAACATTGGAAATAGAGCGAAGCAGTGTGAAGTCATCTAAAAACAGCCCTTACGCCCAGCTGCTCCAAAACCCAAAGTCAGTGCGTGATGCAGTTGTCTTGAGTGAGATCTTGGCTAAGAAGCATTTTTGAGGTTGGGGATTGGAGAATAGGGATTGGGATATTAAGAGATTGGGAGATTAAGAGACTGGAGATTAGAGATTGGGAGATTAAGAGAATAGAGATTTTTTCTTTAACCTAAGGACGGAAACGATCCAAAATCCCCCTTGAATTTTACTTTTATTCTGGATACGAATTTCCGATAAAGGGGGCAAGGGGGATTTGAGATTAGGAGAATAGGGATTAGGGATTGAGAGATTAAGAGATTGGAGATTGGAGATTGGAATTTTATTTTGTCCTAAGGACGGAAACGGTCCAAAATCCCCCTTGAATTTTATTTTTTTTCTGAATACAAATTTCCGATAAAGGGGGCAAGGGGGATTTGAAGCAGGAAATAAGTGGTTCTTAGTG
Organism: Algoriphagus sp.; assembly: GCA_017858365.1. Lineage (GTDB taxonomy): Bacteria > Bacteroidota > Bacteroidia > Cytophagales > Cyclobacteriaceae > Algoriphagus. Next base: position 3,480 of record JAFMBQ010000419.1, read on the forward strand.
AATCGGTTGATAGGGGATTGGGAGATTAGGGATTAGAGAATAGGGATTAGGAGATTGGAGAATAGAGAATAAGAGAAAAAGAGATTTTTTACCGTCTTGAGCTACTTCTAAAACTTATTTCGCCGCAAGCTTATTTCGCGAAGCGTATTTCACAAGGTGTATTTCACAAAACTTATTTTACAAAATCTATTTCGCGGAGCGTATTTCACAAAGCTCTATTTTCAGTAGTTTTTTTTTGAACAAGACAATCCAAACTAGGTTCCATTCTCGTAACTAACCACAAATTAGAACCATGGAGCAGATCAAATCAAAAACGGGAAAATTAACCAACTCAAGAAGAGAATTTATCGAGCGGGCAGGGATGACAGCGGTGATGAGCACATTTGGACTTTCATTTTTTACAGCATGTTCTGAATCAGAAACCCCCAATCAACCTACCTCGACAGCCCCACCAACTAGTTCAAATGGAGTGACTGTAGCAGGAAATACAATTCGGATTGATTTAACCTCACAAGCTGCGCTTGCAGTAAACGGAGGATGGCTTTTGGTGATTGATGCGCAAACCTTAGTAGTCAATGTGGGTGGATCCTACCGGGCTTTGACTTCAGTGTGTACGCACTCAGCCTGCGATCGGAATTGGACATTTGCCAGCAGCAAATTTACTTGTACTTGCCA
>JAFMBQ010000031.1 GCA_017858365.1 Algoriphagus sp.
ATTCTAACTGTAGACGTGGATCAACTGGTCTCCTCAGGAGAATGGAGGAACGGGGTAAGGTCAGCTATCCAAGGCATGCTCAACAGTTCTTCAACCAATCCCGGAGACCGAAAACTGACCGTTGAAAAAATCAAATTTCTTTCTGAAAACTCAGCATTAGTAGATGCGCGCTATATCATCACTAATCCAGATCAAACCATGCGAAAGATGTGGAGTAGCTTTGTAGTCGTCAGAAATAAAAAGAACTGGCAAATCTCTGCCATTCGGAATATGCTTCCCAGTTCTGGGAATTAATACGATCTTCGGAATCTTGCATGTAGGTTGTTGCTTTCAAATTATTACGGTTCAAAATCCCCCTAACCCGCTTTGAAAGGTGGAATTACCCCAAATTAAGCATCAAATCGCTCTTCGATAACGGTATATTCAACACTACAGATAGTCATCTCAATTAATTTCACCAATGCGAAAATCACTCTTTCTAATCTTCATTTCACTGATTTTTTTTCAGTGTCAAGAAGTTGTAAAACCACCCACACTTATCCTTCACAATGGCAAGATTTGGACAGGAGAAAATGAAAATTCTTTCGTGGAAGCAATAGCTATCCGAGACAGTCTTATTATTTCCACTGGCAATTCAGAAGAGATTTTGGGGTTGGCTGGACCGGAAACTCAAGTCTTGGACTTAGATGGCAAGTTAGTCACAGCAGGATTCAACGATGCGCATATTCACTTTTTGGGAGGGTCGATGGGCTTGACTCAAGTAGAATTATCTGGTGCAGAAACATTTGATGCTGCCATTGCTAGTACCTTGAAATTCATCGCTGACAATCCAGATAGAGAATGGATTACCGGTAGAGGATGGCAGTATACTTTCTTTGAATCGGGTCTCCCAGACCATGAATCGATGAAGGTTTTGGATATTGATAAACCGGTTTTCATACGAGCCTATGATGGACATTCGGCCTATGCCAATCCAAAAGCGCTGGAACTTGCAGGTATAACTAATGAAACTACATTTGAGGGATTTGGGGAACTTGTCAGGGATGCTGTTGGAAAACCAACGGGTGCTCTGAAGGAGGATGCGGCGTGGCTAGTCGGTGATCTTGTCCCCGAGGATACATTCGAGGATCAATTGAAGGGACTTCGAAAAGGCTTGGCTTATGCAGCTTCGCTTGGAATCACTTCAGCTCAAAATGCTTCTGGTTCGGAAAATGACCTTCGTCTTTTCCAGAAATTATATGAAAATGGTGAATTGACCCTCAGGTACGCTGCTGCATTTTCAGTTTCTGAGCAAGCTACTTCCAGTGAACTTGATCGATTCACTTTTCTGAAGGATAGCGTAGGTACAGCAAACCCTTGGCTTAGAGCCGACGCCATCAAATTTATGATTGATGGAGTGATTGAAGGTCATACTGGTGCAATGTTAGCCCCTTATTCAGATCTTCCAGCAGCTGATGCTTTAGCTTTAGGCCAGTTGAATTTTACTATTGAAGGGTATCAGAAATTGGTAAAAACTTTGGATGCAAGAGGTTTTCGATTGTTCACCCATGCCATCGGAGATCGTGGTGTACGGGAAGTTTTAAATGCCTACGAAAAAGCGATGTTGGAAAATAATTCCAAGGACAAAAGACATCGCATCGAACATATCGAAACCATCAACCCAACCGATATTCCACGTTTTGCAAAAGCTGGAATTCTACCAAGTATGGAGCCGATTCATGCGGAGCCAGGTACGACGACTGTTTGGTCCAAGGCCGTGGGGGAAAAGCGATTGCCTTATTCCTTCGCTTGGGGATCACTTTTGTATGCAGATGCTGAACTTGTTTTTAGCAGTGATTGGCCTGCATGTATTAGCTTAAATCCAATTCGAGGGATTCATGATGCAGTAAATAGAAGAAACCCATCCGGCTATCCAGCCGGTGGTTGGATTCCTCAGGAGCGAATCAGTATTTATGAGGCGATGAAAGCGTATACTTCAATGGGTGCATTTTCTTCCTACGAAGAAGATCGAAAAGGGCTACTTAAAGCTGGATATCTGGCAGATTTGATTGTTTTATCTAAAGATTTGTTTACTATAGATCCGATGGAAATTCATCAGGTAATGGTGGAGATGACGCTAGTAGATGGGAAGGTCGTTTATTCAAAAAATTAAAATCATTAACTAATTTGAAACTTGGCTTAGGGTTAGTCGTTTCAATTTTCGAATCAGCTTCTTATGAAAAACGCCTTACTATTCTCCGCATTCTTTCTATTAATGAGTTGCAATCTTTCTACAGAAGAAGGGGGAGGGGATGCATCCCCAATCACTTTGGATCAATTATGGACTGAAATCAATCAGCTGGCTACTTCACAAACCTGCACCAATGCAAGTGATTGGACATTTACCCCGGTTGGAAGTAAACCCTGTGGAGGTCCCTTGAGCTATATTGCTTATTCAAGAAAAATCGATGAGAAGCGGTTTTTGGAATTGGTAAATAACTACACCGCGTTGCAGGCTGACTACAATAAACGAAATGGCGCTGTTTCGGACTGCGCATTGGTGGCTAGACCTAGTGGGGTTATTTGTGAAAATAGTAAGGCAGTTTTGGTTTATTAGTGGGGATTAGTTTCTGGTGTATTTTTCCTAAGCATTTGGATGGATTGGTCTAGCGAGCGGTAATGATGGTATACACTTTTCCAGATGTTTCCCTTATTGGCCTTGCGTTGCTCAGGTTGCTCATCCAAACCGCCCGAATACCAATCTCCGAACTCGTGATCGATCAAATAGGAGTCAGTATACTTCCAAAGATTTTGAAATTTTCCAAAATAATCATGTTTGTCTTCCGGATATAGGTCCGCCATAAGCAAAAGCGCATTCAACCCTTCGGCCTGAGCCCACCAGTTTTTGGTTTTATGAGTTACCCGGTACCCATCCTTGAAATAATACCCCTCGTCATAAAATCCACCGACTTCTGAATCCCAACCTTGATCTAATGCGTGGTCTACCATCTTTTTTGCGATTTGATGGGTGATGCTGTCCTTTTCAATTCCCAGTACATGAGAGGCCTCGAGCATTAAATATGCTGTCTCTACATCATGTCCAAACGAAACATGATCAAGTAAATGATGCTTCTGGATCACGGCTTCGGATGAATCAGAAAACGATACAGGCGTCCAATCTTGATAAAGAAATAGGGTGAGAGAACCCTTTTCTGTCACAATTTGATCCCGGGTTAAATAAAGCATCTCCTCAAGACGTGATTTTAAAAGAGGATCAGGCCAGACTTGATAAAGTTCTGTAAAAGCTTCCAAAATATGAATGGAGCTATTCTGATCTTTATAGCCAAAATTAGAAGTGGAGGGAGTATTAGGTTGTCTCAATTGTGGCTTTCCACTTCGATCTAAATGTTGAAAATAGCCTTTGAAAACGGGGTCATGGGCATTTGAATCGAGCCAGTAAAAGGCTTTTTTTGCTAAATCAAGACCATCTGGATCATTGGACTGCTCATAATATGCGGCCAGGCCATAAATGCCAAATGCATTTCCGTAGGCAGTTTTGGTCGAATCATCTTTTACATTTCCTTTTTGATCGACCAACCAATAAAACCCACCTTTTTCCTGATCCCAAAGCTTGTCTCTTAAAAATTCAAAACCATGCTTTGCCCCTTTTTTATAATAATCCACCTCGGGATACCTCAATGCAGCCTTGGCATTAGTCCAAGTATGACGCGCTTGGGTTACGATCATTTTATCCTGATTTTCAGCCAGCTTGAAATCGTAGGTAAAGGAGCTATAAAAGCCTCCATTTACTGTGTCCATCGCTTTAGGATACCAACTTGCCAATACAGAATTGGTCAGATTATCTTCCAGTTCATCTGCCAAAGAATTCCGAAGTTCTTGAATTTGATTTTCACCTTCTGAACCAGTGCATGCAAGATTAACAAAGAGCAGAAATAGGATGAGCTTTAAATTAGATTTCATTTTCGTGTGGATTTACCTAGAAAAAGCTACTAGCTTTTCTTAGTAAATCAAACTATTTCAGAATGATAGGTGGGGAATGAGGTAAGAAATGGACTCCAATCAAATCTTATTCTTCCATCAATTTCTCCAAAATTTTGATTGCTGCCTCTGACAAGACAGTCCCTGGACCAAATATGGCAGCAACTCCCGAATCATAAAGAAATTCATAATCTTTTGCTGGAATCACACCACCTGCGACCACCATGATGTCTTCTCGCCCCTGCTCTTTGAGGGCTTGGATAAGTTGAGGAATAAGGGTCTTGTGACCTGCCGCCAAGGATGATGCGCCAACAAGATGGACGTCATTTTCTATGGCTTGAGCGGCAACCTCCTCTGGGGTCTGAAAAAGTGGACCGATGTCCACATCAAAACCCAAATCAGCGAAACCTGTAGCAATGACTTTTGCCCCACGATCATGGCCGTCTTGACCCATTTTAGCGACCATGATTCGAGGTCTTCTTCCTTCGATCGAAGCGAAAAGATCCGAAAGTTCAGTAGCTTTTTTAAAGGATTCTTGGTCTTTCATAGCTGATGCATATACGCCTGAGATGGATTGAGTTTTTGCTTGATGTCTTCCGAATACTTCCTCAATCGCCATCGAGATTTCACCTAAAGTAGCTCTTTCCCGAGCTGCCTGAATAGCTAAATCTAACAAATTGCCTTGGCCTGACTTAGCAGAAGCTGTCAGGGCTTTCAAGGAAACGTTGACCTCAAGGTTATTTCTAGTTGACTTCAAAGACTTCAATCGAATCAATTGGGACTCGCGTACCGCTTGATTGTCAACATCCCGGACCTCTATATTGGATTCTTCATCTACTTGATAGCGATTGACTCCTACGATCACATCTTTTCCACTGTCAATTCTTGCCTGTTTTTTGGCAGCAGCCTCCTCAATCCGAAGCTTTGGAAGACCTGCTTCAATTGCTTTTGCCATGCCACCCAACTCTTCTACTTCCTCAATCAGTGACCAAGCCCGTTCAACCAATTGGTCCGTCAAATATTCCACATAATAGGAACCTCCCCAAGGATCTACGGTTGCAGTTACTCCAGTTTCTTCTTGAAGCACCAGTTGGGTATTTCTAGCAATTCTGGCAGAAAAGTCAGTCGGCAAAGCGATGGCTTCATCCAGTGAATTCGTATGTAAAGACTGGGTATGTCCCATCACGGCTGCCAGTGCTTCAACGGCTGTTCGGGTGACATTATTGAAAGGATCCTGCTCCGTAAGCGACCAACCTGAAGTTTGGCAATGGGCACGAAGCATCAATGATTTATCTGACTTGGGATCAAACTGCTTCACGATTTTTGCCCAAAGCAATCTTCCTGCCCGCATTTTGGCTATTTCCATAAAGTAATTCATACCAATAGCCCAAAAAAATGAGATTCTCGGTGCAAAATCATCGATATCTAAACCTGCTTTGATTCCAGTCCTCAAGTATTCCAAACCATCGGCAAGGGTATAAGCCAACTCAATATCTGCCGTGGCTCCAGCTTCTTGCATGTGGTAGCCCGAGATAGAAATTGAATTGAATTTGGGCATTTTCTGGGCCGTAAATTCAAAGATATCTGCAATGATTCGCATGGAAGGCAGCGGAGGATAGATGTAGGTATTGCGAACCATAAACTCTTTCAGAATATCATTCTGAATTGTACCACTCAACTGTTCAGGTGAAACTCCCTGTTCTTCTGCCGCTACGATATAAAAGGCTAAAATTGGAATAACCGCCCCATTCATCGTCATCGAAACGGACATATCATCAAGTGGAATCTGATCAAAAAGGATCTTCATATCCTCTACCGAATCTATCGCGACACCTGCCTTACCGACGTCCCCGACCACTCGAGGATGATCGGAATCATAACCTCTGTGGGTGGCCAAATCAAAAGCTACTGAAAGTCCCTTCTGGCCTCCTGCAAGGTTTTTCCGATAAAAGGCATTGGATTCTTCAGCTGTAGAAAATCCAGCATATTGCCTTATAGTCCAAGGCCGCTGCACATACATGGTGCTGTAGGGACCGCGGAGATAGGGAGCTTTCCCAGCGATGAATTTCAAATGGCCGGTATGGGCAACAGATTCTTGATTCAGTATAGGCGGAACATTGATTTGCTCTGCAGTCTCCCATTCTGATTCCTCCGAAGAATCAAGCTTGTTTTTGGCAGCACTTTTCCAATTTTTAAAGTCTGGTCTCATAGCTGATTCGATTTTTCACTTTCTACTAAATAGCTTGCGCTACTTGGCCGTAATTCGTAATCTTCAAATTCTGTTTTTGAAGGACTCAGTTTGAATGAATCTTCATTTTTGAGTTCATAGCTATTTACACCAATGAGTATTTTGTGCTTTTCGAGCACTTCTCTTTGGGTTTTAGTAGCCGTTTTTTTGATTTGAGTATGAATAGTTCGATTCATGAAATTTGCAGTCCAGCCCCCTTCATTTTCTAAAATTTCCAGTTGCTTTAGGACTAGGCTAGCGATTTCGTTTTGGAGACTTTCGAGATAATAAGAACCCGCGCCTGGATCTATCACTTTATTCAAAAAGCTTTCTTCGCTGAGAATGGTGGATACATTTCTTGAGATCCGTTTGGAAAGCACATCGGTACCTTGACCTAGAATAGGTTTTACCCAAAGGGAATTACAGCCACCCATGACAGCCGCCATGGCTTCATAAGTCTGACGAATAAGTGAGGTATTTGGATCAAGTGAAGATTTGCTCCAGTCACTGGTAGATGCTACTAGGTGAATAGCTTCGGATTCTAAATCCCCACCAAGATTTGTGATCAAATCCATCAAAAGGGATCGGATCGTTTTCATTTTAGCGATTTCCGGAAAGTGATTTTCTCCAATAGCGGTATGAAAGGCAATCTTGCTGATTGCTTGGTTTACAGAAATCCCCTGTTGAATAAAGAGGTCTAAGATTTCAATTAACTCGCCGAAGCCATAGGTTAACTCCTGGATACCGGTTCCTCCTGCATTCGAATAGCGAGCGAAATCGATGGTGATAGGATGAAAATCCGGAAAAGATTTAAAATCTGAAATCAATTCCACTGCTAAGGATATTTGTTCTCCCAGGTCGGTTTTTCCTTTGAAAAGTTCGCCCGAAGGAGACCAAAGGATTGCTCCATGGAGCATTTCCGGTGTCAGCTGCTGGGATTCTACCCAGTTTTTGACTTGGACCAGGACAGGTCGAGCTTCTCCCAATGGCAAGAAATAAAGGGGAATATATTCTGAGAAAACGCCCTTCAAAATCAAATTTAAATCCTCGGTACCATTCAGATGAAGGACCAAACCCTCTGCCCCAAGCTGTAAAACCTCTAAAATTTCGGCATTGATTAATTTTCCCTCTCCGGTACTTAGCGAAACGACGTTGGACCAGATTCGAGGTGGAAGGCCTGGAAGTTTTGATTCCGAATTGAATCGCATTGGATCAGGGGTGCTCTGTCTTTGTTCAAAACTGTAAATAGGCGCTATCTGAATCTCATCCCAAAGTGTTGATTTTAAAGTGGATTCATCGACTTTCCCTTTTAAATCCTTTTTGATTTGCTCCAGCCATTCGGCATGGCTAGATTCGGGAAAAGGATAAAATTCTGAATTTGGCATTTTGGCTTTTTTGGGTAAAAAGTTTCTTTGTGGTTCAAAAATAAAGAAATCAAGTGGAAATGCTTGGCCGGAGCTCAATGCTTTTCACCAGATCGCTTTTTATCCTTCCGGAAAAGCTAAAAAACCTACTAAATCAACTGTTTGGAAATAGTTATGGGAATTCGGGATGAAAAAAACTCTTATTTCAAGAAATTTTATAACAAAAGACCTATTGCTAGATATATGACATTTTCAAGCCGAATTTGATTTTTTATTTAATTTAATTTTCTCCAATTTTGACACCCTTGGTCCCACCACGGGTCATTGTTTTTCAGAAACCTTCTCTAATGAGTTCAGAAGCTACCGCAGTTTGGAATGAATGTTTACGTGTTGTCGAACAGCACGTCAACGAGCAGAGCTTTTCTACTTGGTTTAAACCTATTAATCCAGTCAAATTAGAAGGGACAATTCTCACGATTCAGGTCCCTAGTCAGTTTTTTTACGAATGGCTTGAGGATAACTATGTTCAAGTATTGAAACTTGCCATCAAAACTACCTTGGGACAAGGTGGAAAATTGGAATATGCAGTGGTGGTGGACAAGGGTAACTCTTCCAACCAACCCTATGTAGTCTCCTATCCACAGGGTAATTCCGGTACGAAGAAAAATCAGCCAGAGGAGCAACATAAAACGCCATTTGAGATGCAGTCGCTGAATGCGGAAGCACTTACCAATAGCAATCTTAATCCAACTTATACTTTTACTACCTACATCGAAGGAGATTGTAATCGACTAGCAAGGTCTGCCGGTTTTGCAGTAGCAACCAAGCCTGGTATTACTTCATTTAACCCACTAATGGTTTATGGTGGAGTAGGTTTGGGTAAAACACACTTGGTTCAGGCCATCGGCAACGAGATAAAAAATGGACCAGATAATAAGTTTGTTCTTTATGTCTCTTCGGAAAAGTTTGTAAATCAATTCATGGACTCCATTAAGGATGGAAATGTGAAGAGTTTTACCAATTTCTACATGCAGGTGGATGTATTGATCATTGATGATATTCAGTTTCTCGCCGGTAAAGACAGAACTCAGGAGATGTTTTTCCACATATTCAATCATCTGCATCAGAGCAAGAAACAAATTATCATGACTTCTGATTGTCCCCCGCGGGATTTGAAAGGTCTTGAAGAGCGCTTATTGTCCCGATTCAAATGGGGCTTGACGGCAGATCTTCAAATGCCTGATTTTGAGACAAGGGTGGCGATTATTCGACGAAAAATGGAATCAGAAGGAATAGTCATTCCAGACGATGTGGTAGAATATTTGGCTTATACTGTAGATACGAACGTTCGGGAATTGGAAGGAATTCTAATTTCTCTCATTGCGCATTCTTCTTTAAATAGAGTGGAAATCAGCCTTGAGCTCGGCAAAACGGTGATGAAAAACATCATCAAGGATATTGAAACCGAGGTGGGGATTGATTTTATCCAGAAGTCAGTATCCGAATATTACGGGATTAGCATTGAAGATTTAAAGGCGAAAACCAGAAAGAAAGAAATCGTAGTGGCTCGCCAAGTATCGATGTATTTCTGCAAGGAATTTACTAATCACTCTTTGAAATCAATTGGCTACCATTTTGGCGGTCGAGATCACTCCACAGTCATACATGCTATCACAACAGTGAATGATATCATGGAAACTGACTCTTCCTTCAGAAACTCAGTAAATGAATTGAAGAAGAAATTCAAAATGAGGTCTTATTGAATTCGACAGTGAGATCAAGAAATCTTTCTTGATGCTATTCTTGTAATTTTTTCTGCATCGTATTTTCAAAACGATCCAAGAATCTCAAGTATTTCGTCTGAATATTATCCAAAAATACCGCCTGAGTATCTATCTTATAAATTGGATTGTATTGAATCCTGTCAATTACCATGTCGAGCCAAGATTTGCCATCATCGATAAGGTCCGCATGAAAGGCCTCCACTGTCAGATCTCTTGAACCAGTAAAAGGACCTTTCCCTTGTTTTTTGAAATATGCGGCAAGTACCCTAAGTGCTAATTCGTGTGTCATTTCGAAATTGATGATCAATTCTCGTGATTGAGACTCGGTCAAATTTCCTTTTTTGGCGCGTTGGATAAAGACTCTTAAATCATCGAGTGCAGCTGAAAATTCATTTAGACAGTCTTCGCAGCTTTTTGGGAGGGATTTCATATTCAACTTTTTTAAGAAGGTACTAAAAATCTTTAATAAGGCATAGTTACCTCACATTATAGCTCTGCATAAAAGGCTGACCATTTGCAGTGACACCTTCAATCAATAATTTTCCGCTGAATTCCTCTAAAAACTCACCTACCTCCTTTGGGTTTATGGCTGCTTGACTATTCAGCTTGGTGATCACAAATCCATCCCTCAAGCCTAAATCCCGAAGGTAGCCTCTGGTTAGTGCGGTGATCTTTATGCCATATGGGATGCTAAGACGATCCTTTTCGATGGTATTCACAGCTTCGAGTCTTGCTCCTAAGACTGCTGAATTAAAAAACTCTCTTTTCAATACTCCTTCACCACCTTCTAAATTCTGAAGGGTGAGCAGAGTTACTTTTGTAGAACCATTCCTGTTGAAATTTACAGCGAGTTTTTGACCTGGATAATAATAGGACAGTGCTTCTTCGAAACTCCCCATTCCGGCGATTTCTTGATCTCCAAGTTTGGTGATTACATCATTTTTGGAAATTCCCGCAGTTTCAGCGGCACCTCCTTTAACAACATGAGTCACGACTACACCATTTAGCGTGTTCAGCTTCATTTCTTCTGCTAGTTCAGGAGTGATTTCGACAGCTTCGATTCCTGGGATTGCTTTTTGCACTTCTCCATATTGAATCAAGTCGTTTGCTACTTTCATCGCAATATCCACCGGTACAGCAAATCCATAGCCTGTATAAGAACCTGTTCGGGAGAGTATAGCAGTATTTATTCCCACTAGTTCCCCCTTTATATTTACAAGCGCACCACCGGAGTTCCCTGGGTTGATGGGGGCATCAGTTTGTATAAAGCTTTCCAAAGGGAAGTCTCCCCCGAGAATATTAATTTGGCGCTCTTTTGCTGACACGATTCCAGCAGTGACGGTGGAGGTCAGATTAAATGGATTGCCCACGGCCAAGACCCATTCTCCAATTTTCAAATCGCGACTGCTTCCTTGTTTGACTGCTGGCATATTTTCAGCTTCAATCTTTAAGACTGCGATATCAGTATTTTTGTCTGTGCCTACCAATTGGGCTTTGTAGGTTCTTTTTTTGTGGATGACTTCAATGGTTTCTGCTTGGTCGATTACATGATTATTAGTCACTATGTAGCCATCTGTTGAAATAATCACTCCGGAGCCAGTACTCACTTGCTGGGAAGGTCCATTTCCGAAGAAATAATCAAACATGCTGTAGCGGCGGGGGTCTGTTCCTGAGAAATTCTTAATAAATACAACCGATTCGGTGCTATTTTCAGAAGCTTCCACAAAGGAAACCAATGGGTTAGTCTGGAGCTTTGAATCTCGATCTGAGGTAAATTGACTGGTATAGGATTCTTTTTGAAATTTTCCGTTAGCGAAAACCGCTGTAGGTTCAGGATTGGCAAAAAAGAATTGAGTCCAAATCGCTGCTCCCGCAAGTCCGGCTATAAATGATAGTCCTGTAGTTTTGATGGTCGAATTCATAAGCTGTTTTTTTAATTGGACGAATGAAATGGATTTTTGATTTAGGTATTCACGTTTTTTAAGATGAAAACCCGAAGTCTTACGCTCATTTTAGGCAAAAATTATCCCATTCCGTAAAAACTGACGATTTGTACAAGGAAAAGTCTAGGCATCTTGTAATTTTGTCAGCCCGATAATAAAACCTTCTGCAAGAAGTGGAGGTTTTTAATTGATCAAAACCCAAACGCATGACAGAACCCAAGCGCGTAGCCATCCTAGGGAGTACCGGAAGTATAGGTACACAAACTTTAGAGGTGATTCGCCAACATTTTTCTGATTTTCAAGTCGAAGTACTTACTGCTCAAAACAACGCAGATCTATTGATTGAGCAAGCGTTGGAGTTTATTCCAAATGCTGTGGTGATTGGGAATGAAGCACTTTACCAGAAAGTAAAAGAAGCCTTAATTCCAAAAGACATCAAAGTTTTTGCAGGACAAAAAGCAATTGCTCAGGTAGTGGAAATGGAAACAATCGACGTGGTGTTGACTGCATTGGTCGGGTATTCCGGATTGATTCCGACCATACATGCCATAAAAGCAGGGAAGCAAATTGCCTTGGCGAACAAAGAAACGTTGGTTGTAGCAGGTGAAATCATTACTGCTTTAGCCAAAGAATATGGAGTAAATATCTTCCCGGTGGATTCAGAGCACTCCGCAATTTTTCAATGTTTGATTGGTGAATTTCACAATCCGATTGAGAAAATAATCCTCACGGCGTCCGGTGGACCTTTCCGCGGGAAAGATCGGGAGTTCTTGAAATCAGTAACCAAAGCTCAGGCGCTCAAACATCCCAACTGGGAAATGGGAGCCAAAATTACCATAGATTCAGCCTCACTGATGAACAAAGGCCTGGAGGTAATTGAAGCGAAATGGTTGTTTGGATTGAAAACTGAGCAAATCGAGGTCGTAGTCCATCCGCAAAGCATCATCCATTCACTCGTTCAATTTGAGGATGGATCGCTTAAAGCACAACTTGGCTTGCCGGATATGCGTATCCCGATTCAGTTTGCTTTGAGTTTTCCAGATCGATTGAAAAATGATTTTGAGCGTTTTGATTTCTTAAATTATCCTAATCTGACTTTTGAGCAACCGGATAAAAAAACCTTCAGGAACCTTCAATTAGCATTTGATGCGTTGGCAATGGGCGGGAATGCTCCTTGCATTTTGAACGCTTCTAATGAAATAGCCGTTGCTGCTTTTCTAAGAGAAGAAGTAGGATTCCTGGAAATGTCAGATTTGATTGCCGAAACTTTAGCAAAAGCTGAGTTTATTGCACACCCAAGTCTCGAAGACTACATCGGTACAGATTTGAGGGCAAGAGAAATAACACAAGAACTAATACAAAAGAATAAATAATGGATACTTTAATAATGGTGGGCCAATTGCTGCTGGGATTGTCGATTCTGGTGGGATTGCATGAGTTGGGTCACTTACTTACCGCCAAGATGTTTGGCATGCGAGTAGAAAAATTTTCTATCGGCTTTCCTCCAAAAATCGCTGGATTCCAGTGGGGAGAGACTGAATATTCGATTGGAGCGATTCCACTAGGTGGATTTGTAAAGATCTCAGGGATGATCGATGAATCAATGGATTCAAATCAAATGTCCGCCGAACCTCAACCTTGGGAGTTCAGATCTAAGCCAGCATGGCAACGTCTGATCGTGATGCTGGGAGGGATTATTGTCAACGTGATTACCGGTATTATCATCTTCGTTTTCTTGGTGTACCAAAATGGTGAAACTTATTTTTCTCGGGATCAGGTCATCGAAAACGGAATCGTAGCACGTGAAATAGGTCAATCAATAGGCTTCCAGACAGGAGATAAAATAATCGATATCAATGGTGAGGCATACACCTCTATCAATGATTTGAGTAGTGGTTCTGCCTTATTGAGCGAAAATGGTTTTTATACTATTGAGCGAGCTGGCAAGCAAATGCAGATCGATATTCCTCGCGGCTTTATTAATTCATTTAACAGCCAGGAAGCTTTAAATAGCTTCGTGGATATTCGTTATCCATTTCAGTTGTCAGTAATCGACGAGGGGGGTGCAGCAGCTAAAGCTGGCATTGCTCTTGAAGATAGAATCTTGGCAGTGAATGGTAATTCGGTGACTTATTTTGATGAGTTGCAGTCAGAGTTGGCTAAGCTTAAAAGTCAGGAAGCAGAAATCACACTACTTCATGGTGGCGATACGACTTCTACGCTGGTAGCCGTCACAGAAAGAGGAACGATCGATATTGCAGTGATGCCACTGATAGAGCCAGTTCGAAGAGAATATGGATTTGGAGAAGCCGTTGCAAAAGGGACAAACCGAGCTTTCAGTGTAGTAATCATAAATGCGAAAGCCTTAGGTAAAATGTTTACTGGTGAAGTTTCTACCCGAAACGTATCTGGGCCTATTGGAATGGCGAAGATCTACGGAGATACTTGGGACTGGACCAAATTCTGGGGTATTACCGGTTTGATTTCGATGATTTTAGCTTTTATGAATTTACTTCCAATACCTGCTTTGGATGGTGGACATGTGATCTTCTTGCTTTACGAAATGATCTCAGGTCGAGCTCCATCGGATAGATTCCTCGAAAATGCGCAAAAAGTAGGAATGGTTGTATTACTAGCCTTGATGGTTTTTGCGATCGGAAATGATATTCTGAAGATTTTTACGGGAGGTTAATTTCTTTTCTTATTTAAAAAAAAACCGAGCCATTTGACTCGGTTTTTTTTTTGACCTCATTTTCTGGCCCTGATTATTTTTTCAAACTATTTGCTATTCTATATGCAATTAGTTCAACTCTTTTGCTTAACTATGTTCTCTTTCCAATTAATCTATCTATGGCCAACAAAACTTTCTTGGGAATGCTCATCACATTCCTTCTTTTATGCACAACGATTCAGGCTCAAAGTGGATTTATTGATAAGATTCTTTACGACAATATTAACCCGGTAAGCGGCAGTCCCGAGGATTTTATCATGATGGATTCAGGAGAAAAAATTTTTGGTAAAGTCCAGAACAAATATGACGAAGCTACCTATCAATCCCTTGTTTTTATGGCAGATGGGGAGACAGCTACTTATAATCCTAAAGATCTAAAAGCTTTTGGATTAGCAAATTCTAGATTTTTCATAACCAAATCTGTTCCCGGAGAAGAGGAGCTTAGATTTGTCCAAGTTTTGGTATCTGGGGCATTGCAATTGAATTTTTATAACAACAGATACTTCTTAGACAATGGAACCGAATTATTAGAGCTTAAAGCATTCTATACTCAAGGTCAGATTGAAGGGAATAAAATCAAGCGCTATGTGAAAGCCTATATTAGTACGCTTAAAATTCAAATGGCGGGAACTTGCGGGACTAACCTGAACGATCAAATTGAAAAGACTAAAATGGAAGAGCTAGATTTCGTCAGACTCTTTGAGGCCTATCATGAGTGTAATGGGTTGCCTTATACTAGTCATATTAACTCCATCAGTTTTTTGAAAGTATCTCCAATTTTGATGGCGGGGATTGGCTTCGTTTCACTACAAGATCGATCAGTTGAAAAAAATCAAAAAAACGGATTGGATAATACCATTTCTTACCGCTTTCAGGGAGGGTTAAGGTTACATGACTTTCGGAAATACCCCAGGATTTCTTTGGATTTGCGGCTGGGAGTTGAACTCCTCAATACTACCTTTCAAAGCAGATTTGAATCTCCGGGAGTTGTAATCATCCAAGCTGAAGAAAACTTCCAAGAAACCAGCGTGTTCATTCCAATCTCGTTCAATTACAGTGTCTATCGAAAAAATGAAACAGATGTCTATGTAGGATTAAGTGGAGCCGCTTGGTATCGTAGTATAAGTTCTTCCTCAGGCATCATTTCAGAAGAACTTATTGGGAGTGGAAAGACAAATATTTATAATCGAGAAATAGTCACTGGTGTGGATCGACTATTCGTCCCTGGGTTAAAATTGGGGGCAAATTTCCCACTTGGTGATCGAATGAGACTTTTCACAGAAACTCAGTTTGATGTGCTTCTGGATTACTATACCACTAATATTCTTGCAAAGCGTTCTAGTTTTAGTCGAACTGGATTATCACTTCAAATAGGTATTGAGTTTTAAGAGTATGAAAAAGTATTTTATACTTTTATTGATTTGGTGTTCCTCTTGTCAAGAAGAGAGTTTTGAAATCATCTCTAGTCCGAATTTCACAGTTCCAGAGATTATAGAACTCAACGAAAATGGCGCAAAATTTAAATCTTCAATTCTCTTAGCTGGAAACGATCCAATTATTGAATACGGGTTTGCCTATGATCTAAGCCAAAAGCCCACTATTGAAAGTTCAAGGTTTATTTCAATGAAAGGCCAAGCTCCAGCTGAGTTTACCTTGGAGGCGGTAAAAGGAATGAGCAAGGGGCGAACGTATTTTGTAGCAACATTTATCAAGACTGCTTCTTCCACTTTTTATTCTGAGTCCGTCAGTTTCATCAGTGAAGGCTCAAAAAACTTTATTTTCGAAAAGATAAATTCTAAGCCTGCGGTTTACTTTGGTGATACGATAGAAATCCTTGGTGCAAACCTAGAAGAGGTAACAGAACTCCTTTTGAAAGTCAAATTTGAAGACGAGGAAGTTCCCTTTTTCGATTATTCTTTGAAAGGTTTTAAAATCCAAATCCCAAGGGAATTCAGATATGAGTATAGGATTTTTGAGCAAAATGACATTCGGATTTCCGTGCAGGTAGGAGATCAGATTTTAAATATTCCCAATACGCTTAAGTTTGAAAAACCGCAATTTGATGCAAAGAGAAATATAGATTACAGTGCTGCATGGGAGCTGAAAGGAAAGTATCTTTTCACTACTCCAACCGCCGTAAGTTATGAATCAGCTTGAAAGACAGTTTTTTTTCCTGTGGATTACAATGATGACGAAACTATCAGGTTTACACCTTCGGTTTTTTTTGCAGAGCCAAATCCAGTTTTTAAAGTCATGATCCGTACTCAAGAGTATGCTACTAATCAGCTCGAAATCAATGAAAGTGATGTATTGAGTGGACAGATTTTTGATGTAAAATCATTCAATGTCTCACAGGAGGTCCAGGCAAAAAACATCAATGCGATGATTCTGGGGGACAATTTAATATTCAATTCTAATCCTTCAGTAGCAATTAGTGCGACTCCCACTTCCTACAATAGCTTCGCTTTTTCGTTTGGCCTAGCTGGTCCAGTATCCAGTCGTTTATTTGAATTATATGTGAATAATTTTGGCGAACCTTCAACTAATCACTTTACTATTAATTACCTAAATCCTGTAATTCCTGTCTTATCGATTCCTACTGCGGTTACGTTTGATGATCGTTTAAGAGCTATAAGCTTGGATAACAAGAGCTAACTCGTCGGAGGCGGAAAGATCCTGTCTGTGGATATGAATACCAAAGAAGTAAAATTATTACGGCCCTATCCGGAAGTCCCGAATACATTACAAGGCTTTGTTTCTTCTTACAAGGGCAAAATTTACTTCACCCATTTTTCAGAGTTAACCAATGGTAATCTGGATAATTTCTATGAATTTGATCCTAATAATAATTCCCTAAAGCAACTGGCGAAATTTCCGGGTGGAGGACAACTGATCGGTAAATTTGTAGTAGAGGATAAGCTTTTTGTAGAGGTACAGAATTTCAATAATGGAGGAGCTCAATATTCAAGATACAGCTATGATTTTGCCAAAAACTCCTGGAATGAAGTAGGAACAGGTGCTTTTTTTGTAAACAGATATGCTGATTTTGAGTATGCAGGGAAACTATATGTTTTGGGAATTGGCCTCGATGCCAGCGCTACTTTGCGGTTTGGTTTATTTTCTTGGAATACATCCAGTCAACAATTTGAACTCGAAAACGCTTTAAGTAATGAAGATAATCCACAAAAGGAATTCTCAATAGCGGTGAAGGGAGGGTTTGCATATTATCACATGGATGGGCAAACCATTCAATTTGACCTTTCAACAAGGAAAATAAGTAAACGATCCACACTTTATCCATTGGAAGCTAATTCCTTAAGTGTTTCCAATGGAGAGCTTGTGATCACTGGAAAAATAAACAAACAGCTGGTGTATAGAATTGATCCAGAATATTTTGAGTAATTGCTTAAATATTACCCGAAAAAAGGAGTAAACTGCCAATCTGACTAAATCCTCGTTTGGCATAGCCCTTGCCATTTTAGGGAGAACCTTCATTTATGGATGGTTCTTCTTTTATTTTAGTATTTAAACGACAGCATGTCTGTCAATCTGTCTATATGAATCAATTCGAAAATTCTGTGTTTCAAAATTTGATGGTTGGTGAATTTTCCGGAGAGGGAGACCTTATTCAGCTAATCACTGACGAAGATGGCGAAGATCAGGGCAAAGAGATGTATGAGGAAGAAATTCCCATTTTATCCGTAAGAAACACAGTGCTTTTTCCTGGAGTTGTGATCCCGATTACTGTTGGAAGGCAGCGTTCGATCCGGTTGGTAAAAAAGGCCCAGAAGGGGAATAAACTAATTGGTGTGTGTGCACAGATCAATGCCAATAATGATGATCCAGCCTGGGAGGACATTTACCAAGTAGGCACCATTGCCAAAATCATTAAAATGATCGTCTTGCCTGATGGAAATACAACCATCATAATCCAAGGCAAGAAGCGATTCAAAATCAAAGAACAGGTCACCGATGACCCCTATTTCATGGCTAAGGTGGAATATCTGGAGGAAAATTTCCCTAAGAGTTCAAAGAAGATTCAAGCCTTGGAAGAGTCGTTAAAAGACTCTGCTACGCGAATTCTTCACCTGAATCCGGAGATTCCTCGAGAGGCACAGGTAGCCTTGGATAACATTGACAATA
>JAFMBQ010000420.1 GCA_017858365.1 Algoriphagus sp.
TTCAAATAGTTGGAGCCAATGATTATTTGCCGGATCTGAAAACTCCCCTTTGTAATCAAACAATAAAAAGTTAACCGGATAATAACTTTCAATAGAAAGAGCTCTTATCTCGTTGAGTAAAACGGCAAGCAAATTTGATTTTCCTGAACCTGTTGTCCCGGCAATCAAAATCTGTGTATTAGGAATATCCTTACCATTTAAGTTCAATGCGGCCGGAATATCATCCTCATAAGAACCAATATTTAGATTTAAAAAGGGTATTGAGCCCGTTTTTCCTCCGTTTATTGTCCCCGTTGTATTTATTAACCATTCATCTAAAACACCGTCATTTAACAAAACGTTTCTTCCTCTTAAAATTTCTGCGTTGATTATTTTACTCTTAATAACTGTATTTTCCCAATCAACCTGGCAATCCATATAGCGTAATTTCAATAAGGCTGAATAGGCAGCTCCTAAATTGTGCAAGGTGAAAAGAGTTTCAAATATTCTATTACCCGACTTAGATAATTGTATCTGTTCTATTGCACTTAGGTCCCGATGCTCCTTGTTTGTTAAGCCCGCAAGGAGGCATATTCTCATTATTTTATTTCCGTTTAGTGAAACTGGTTTAACGTTTACAGAATATTTTTCAAGATTAATGCGCTGTTCAATCTTGTTTCGGATATCAAAAAGCTCATCCATCAGGCCTTCTGACTGTCTTATATTTTGAAGGTTTATTACACTCATTGTTTAATCATTTATATTTATACCAAAGTAGCCCTGAGCTACAGAAGTAAGCTGTTTTTCTTTATCTCTGTGCAGGGTGTATGTTTTTGAAATAAATGGCTTAATCTTCTCAAGGTCTTTGCCTACTCTTATCTCACTGTCGCTACTTAATAATATCGTTTGTTGGGACAAATCAGGAAAATAATTTTCCAGTACAATGGCTCTGCTTGTTTCATCTAATACACCCATCACTGTATCAATCATTACCGGAGGGTCGTAATCACCAAATTCGTGAAGTGATTTAAGTAAAACCTGAATGACAACCTGCTTAGATGCCGTGTTTAATTGACTTAAATAAATTTCATTTCCCGCTTTGTGATAAATTTTAAAGGTTAAATCTTTCAAATTTTCCGATAGTTCAACTCTTTCAATGACGTCATGATAAGCAGAAAGATTAATATTTAAATCTTGTTTCATTTTTAATTCAATTTGTTGCTTTTTGATTTTTAATAACCGATTAGCTACATCTTCAAAAAAGCCCTTTAATTTTCCCAGCGCTTCATACCTTGGATCTGGTTCTTGATTGGTTTGAATATCATACTGATGTAACCGTTTATCAAGTTTTGATATTTCTCCCTTTATTTCTGCTATTTGTATTTCAAATTGCTTAATTGCTGCTTCGTTATCCTCAAAGGCTTTTAATAATATATAATCTCTTCCTGTAATCTGCTGTTTCATTTGTTCAATTTGAACCTCATACGTTTGAATTTGACTGAGTGAAATATTTAATTCTGTTTGTTGTTGGTTTATCCCAGGAAATGAATTAACTGTTCTTAAATTAAGCATTGCCTCTAATGCCTTTATTTCTGAAAATTCTAAAAAGTCATAATGATCCATCTTAGCTGTTTTACCTTGCTTAGATATAACAAAGTCAACCAACTCGGCTACTGTCACCACTTTTGATACTAATTTATTGTCAGAAAGATACTGAACTATAGACTTACTAATGGCTTCAATTTGTTCAGGAGCCAAATGGCTATTTTGTTGTTGCTCCTGGTCGCTTTTAGTTTTTAATATAAGATTTACCTCTGTTTTAACCGATTCAATCAACTTAGGGACACATACATTTAATTCCATGTCTTTTAAAAATTCGTCTAATTCAACATGGAAAATTTTTTCTTTTTTATAGATATTGTCAATTTGTGCCTGAATTTGTTCTATTCTATTTTTGATATTTGTGTCTTGGTTTAAACCTGTTTTTAGGTTATCGTAAAGTTCCCTGTTAATTACCGAATACTGCAAAGCATCTTGCAATCTGGTTTCTAGTGATAATTTAGTTTCTAATAGATTATTTTTCTGTTCAACCAACGACAAATATTCCTGCTTTTCATTTTCCATATTCAAGCGCTGAACTGTATATGCCTGGTACAAGGTTTCAGCACTTTTGCCAATTTGCATGTACTTGTTGAAACCCATTACATTCTCAATATTCTCCCGAATTACCCGATTGAGCTGATCAACTTTTAAAAGATTTCCTGCCTCCATCGCATCAAACAAAAAATATCTACTTAGTTCCTGAGGCAAATTTGCTTTGATTATTTTATTTACCTGTGCTTGTTGTACCGTTCTTTGAACGAGCGGCGTAGCTGTTCCATACATGAAAATAGTACCATTCATATTTAGTTTTACACTTTCCACCGGGTTATTGGAAGGGTTCAACATATAAGTTCTGGTTAAGACATATTGCTGTTCCTCGTTCAATACCTTCCCTGAAAAATGTAGTTCCAGCAGAATTTTTTCATCCTCTTTTCCAAGTGCACCCGCATTTAAAAGTTCCTTAAATTGCTTTGCATTATTTATGTTAAGTCCGTATAATGCGCCATAGATAGATTCAAACAACGTCGTTTTTCCGCCCCCGTTTGCACCTCCAATTAAAATAATTGGTTTATCCTGTTCCACTGAAATATCCAAATCGAGCTGGAGATAAGTCTTAAAGTTGTGCGCTTTTATCCTTTTAATTAACATATTTGACTATTTTATCTTAGTTAAAGCTTTCTCAATTAATTTCTCAATAGCCTTTTCATCAACATCCTGATTGCGAATTTTTTTTTCATGAAACTCTTTGAGCAAGTCTTCTTTTATCCAATCAAATTCCAATGAATGCTCATTACAAAGAATAGCAATTAATTCCATGTCTTCTTTTCGGATGCCATAATGGACAAACGTGGTGTCAAGTCCCTTTTTTGCCATGTTTCTTAGTTTAAATTTAATGCAACAGCATTAAAAAATGCCCAACCCGTTAAATCTCTGTCATTGTCTATCCTGTTATTACAGTAACGCCAGCTCCCGTCTTGTAGAATAATGATACCACCGACAGCTCTTCTCCCTCTTTCATTCAGCTGTTCTATATATTCTATCAATGCGTTATGTTTTAAGGTATTTTCAGGGTCACTTCCTATCGTTTTCGGATCGAAAAGACCTATAACTCCGTTTTTGAACTTAATTACAAAATCTACATAGAAAAGGGACTGACTTCCATCACTTTTCACGTAAGGAATAGCAAAATCCTCTTTGTTACTACTACCGTTTTTGTACCACCACTGGATAGTATCATTTTCATTTAAAATAAGCATGTCAATAAATTGCTGTTCATTTATACTGTCAAACAGGCGATTTTCTTCTCGGTTTCTAGCAAATAAAGGATTCAAGGCATGTGTATTAGTTTGGTATTCAACATAACTATCGTTAAATATTTTTAATTCCGGAACCTCCCAGGGATATTCGTATTCTTTTACAGAGGTTATTCTACTAGCCGCTTTAGCCGCCATGATTTCCGTATATTTTTCTCTGGCCAAATTGTATAAGTTATCAAAATGAGGTGCCTTATTAAATAAAACAATTTTGTAAACATCGGAACCAAACATGCCCAAATATTCTTCAAATAATAGTTGAGTATGGTATTTTATCCTTTCCCAGCTGGCATTCTTTTGATAATCTCCACAGCTTTCCAGGCAGTACCTGTTAAAAAGTTGCTCCAATTGGAAAATAGTTCTGGCAAACCGTTCAACCTGAAGAACGATTGTTTCTCCTACTTGCGTTACATCAATATTTACATTAGCCGGAATACCAATTTCGATTTCTCCTACATCCATGGTCACACCTATTTGTTGCATAGCTATTTTATTGGCGTGGTAAAAAGCTTCACCCCCTTCTGCAACAAGGTTGATATTAAATAATTCCTCGGCTGCGCTGAATAAAGCTTCTCTAAAATGCAAGCCAATACGATTTCGGTTGATTTCCTTCTGGATATAATACGATTTCAATGCAACTGACCTATAAATATCATTATTTCTACTGGCTCTATTTTGGGTGATATAATCGGATTCATCGGGTAAAATGGTAATTAAAACTTTATTCAAGTTGGTGTACACATAGCCATAATTTATT
>JAFMBQ010000421.1 GCA_017858365.1 Algoriphagus sp.
TGCTTCATTAGATGTTTTTTGTACTGTTAATGAACAGGGCGAATTTATCTATGTGAGCGCTGCTTCCTTAAATCATTGGGGATATTTACCTGAAGAGTTAATTGGCAAATCTTATAAGGATTTGGTTTTAGAGGATGACCTTCCCACATCTATTGAAATGGCTTCTGCAATTCTACGTGGAAGAGAAATTAAAACTTTTGTAAACCGGTTCAAGAAAAAAGATGGCAGCATCGCCTATAATATTTGGTCAGCAAGGTGGGATGATCACACGAAATTAAGGTATGCTGTAGCTAGGGATGGCAAGGAAAAGATTGAGCAAGAAGAAGCCATTCTCCGAAGCGAGCAACGATTCAAAGCCTTGGTACAAGAGGGTTCTGATCTGATACGAATAATAGATGCAAAAGGTAATTATACATATGTTAGCCCTTCAAGCAACTTAATTCTTGGAATTGAACCTGAAAAATTTATTGGAAGAAATTCACTTGAGTTTGTCCATCCTGATGATTTAGAAAGAAACAAAAGCATTTTGGCCAGCATGGCCACAGAACACAGAGTAAACCTACCCCCATTTCGCTTTCAAAACTATAATAAGGAATGGCGATGGTTGGAATCAGTACTGACTAATATGTTGGATAATCCTGCAGTGAATGGCATCGTCATCAACTCACGAGACATCACAGCTAAAATAGAGAAAGAACATCAACTAAAACTCCTTGAAAGTGTCATCACCAATACGAAAGACGCTGTTTTAATTACCGAAGCAGAACCAGTAGAAGGAATAGGATATAGAATCATTTATGTCAATGAGGCCTTTACGAAAATGACAGGGTATGAAGCTGAGGAAGTCATCGGTAAATCACCCAAAATACTTCAAGGACCTAACTCTGACAAAGAAGAACTGGCAAAGCTGGGATGCGCACTCAGAAATTGGGAAGCCCATGAAATGACTACCATCAACTACAAGAAAAATGGAGAAGAATTCTGGATAAACTTTGCTGTCACTCCAGTG
Organism: Algoriphagus sp.; assembly: GCA_017858365.1. Classification (GTDB taxonomy): domain Bacteria; phylum Bacteroidota; class Bacteroidia; order Cytophagales; family Cyclobacteriaceae; genus Algoriphagus. The sequence continues at coordinate 1,010 of JAFMBQ010000421.1, forward strand.
GCAAATGAAGAAGGCTGTTACACGCATTGGATTGCCATAGAGCGAGATGTGACCGAGCAAAAGATTAAAGAGTTAGAAACTGCATTGTTATCCCAAATCAGTGTGGACTTTAAAATTGAAAATGATTACACCATTGCAGTAAACGAATTATGTAAATCAATTAGTGAAATTGGGAATTTTGACTGGGTGGAATTGTGGACTTCCAACCTTGAAAAAAACCAAATGCTTTTGTTCAGCCATTATGTGGCAGACCCGGAGGATGAAAATTTTTATGAGTATAGCCCTGAATTTATAGCCCTCCAAAAGTCAGAAGGCTTATCTAACAAGCATTTGACTAAAGGGGTACAACTATTTTGGAGTGATGTTCAAAAGTCAAAGTGTTTTGTAAGAACAGATGCGGCGGAAAAAATAGGGTTAAAATCCGTGATGGGTATCCCTCTGGTTTACAATGATGAAACTATAGGGGTCCTAAAAATTGGGACAAAGCAAAGTGCAAATTACTTAAACAATTATATCCAAATATTTCAGCGACTTGAAGGATTTATCGGTTCTGAACTCAACCGGAAAAAACTAGAAAATGACTTGAGTCATTTGTTCAATGCGATTCCCGATATCATTTGCGTGATGGATTTCCAGGGTAGGTTTCTCAAAATAAATAAAACTGGTAGTGAATTACTTGGCTTTAGCGAAGCGGATATTCTTTACCATAACTTTCAAGAATTTTCTCACCCGGATGATAAATGGATTTTTGCTGATCAGGTATTGAGTCTGAAAAAGGAGGTAAATACATTCAAATTTCATAACCGCTACATTACGAGTAATGGTGATATTATCTGGCTAAGTTGGTATTGTAACTCGACTTTAAAAGAGGGCCTTATCTATGCCACAGCTAAGGACATTACAGAAGAAAAGAAATTAAGGGAATTGAATCGTCAGGCCAGAAGCCTAGCCAAAATCGGAAGTTGGGAGTTGGATTTAGTGAATCAAAGAATCTTTTGGTCAGAAGAAGTTCACCAAATGCATGAAACAGACCCGAAATCATTTAAACCAGATTTGAAAGGGGCCATAAATTTTTATCGTTCGGATTTTCGCTCGCTGGTAAATAAAAATATTGAAAATTGTATTTCAACAGGAGAGCCATTTGATTTTGAATCTGTGCTGGTCACTGCTAAAAAGAAGGAACTCTGGGTGCGGGCCATTGGGAATGCAGAATTTGAAGAAGGTACTTGCAAACGGATGTATGGCAGTTTTCAGGACATAACCGACCGCAAAGATGCTGAAATCAGATTACAATCTTTGGCAGACAACTTACCTGGGGTCGTATTCCAATACCTCCTCTATGCTGATGGAACAGACAGTTTGAAATATGTAACCAAGGGTGCACAAGATGTATGGGGCTTTTCGGCAGAGGAAGTAATTCAAAATCTGCAACTCGTCTGGGACAGAATAGCATTAGGAGGTGAACTTGAAAAGCTTAAAAAGAGTATTGCCGAATCCATAGAATTCAAATCGAAATGGACTGCCAAATGGAAATATGTAATGCCAAACGGAGAAATAAGAACCCATTTGGGAAGTGCGTCACCTACCTTTTTAGCAGACGGAACCGTGCTTTTCGACTCCGTAATATTGGATGTGACTAAAGAAGCCGCTAATGAATTGCTCCTAGAAAAGTATACGTTTGAACTAGAACGCTCAAATGATGAATTGGAGCAATTTGCTTTTGTCGCCTCTCATGATTTACAGGAGCCCTTGAGAATGATTTCCAGCTTCATGGATCTTTTACAGCGTAAATATGGACACCTAATTGATGAGAAAGGGCATCAATACATTCATTATGCAACAGATGGAGCCAAACGAATGAGACAGATTATTCTAGATTTGTTGGATTATTCTAGGGCAAGTAAATCAATAGAGACAAAAGAAATTGTTGATATGAACGCAGTGCTATCTGAATTTAGCCAGCTACGAAGAAAAATAATATCGGAAAAATCAGCTTCAATTACCACTAAAGGTCTGCCAATACTCAAAACCTACAAAGTTGCTATCACGCAGATACTTCATTGTTTACTAGACAATGCACTCACGTACTCTAAAGTAGGCGTCCGACCAATGATCGAAATCAACGCTGTGGAAGATAAAGAAGAATGGGGATTTTCCATCAAAGACAACGGAATAGGAATAGACCCTCAGTTCTATGATAAAATCTTTATTATTTTTCAAAGACTACACAACAGGGATCAATACGACGGAACAGGAATAGGTCTTTCCATTGCTAAAAAACATGTGGAATTTTTAGGGGGACGGATTTGGCTAGAATCTAAACTGGGAGAGGGTACAACATTCTATTTCACTATTCCTAAAATTAACTAGTATGGACAATCAAATAACAAGTCTGGTACACATACTCTTGGTGGAAGACAACGAAGGAGATATTTTGCTCACACTGGAAGCTTTTGAAGAATGTAAAGTAAAAACAGAAATCAGCGTGGTTAAAAATGGCCAAGAAGCGCTTGATTTTCTATTTCAGAGAGGAGAGTTTACCAATGCGGAAAAACCTGATCTCATCCTTTTGGATATTAACATCCCGATATTTAATGGCCACGAGGTTTTAGAGCGAATTAAATCCGATTCAAATCTCAAGAAAATTCCAGTAATCATGCTTACTACCTCTTCTAATCAAAAAGACTTGGACAAGGCTTATGGAAACCATTGCAATAGTTATATTCAAAAACCACTTGAAATAAGCGAGTTTTTGATTGCAATTCTAAAAATCGAGGAATTTTGGTTGGAGCTATCAACCTTACCGGATTAATCTCATGAAACAAATACAAGACTTTTCGGAAAATCTTTCGGTTCTTATCATTGAAGACAATCAAGGTGATTTCGTGCTCATTGAAGATTATTTACTTGAGAAATTTAAAAAAATTAACATAATACATTGCATTGATTACGCAACGTCAGTTAATTATCTGCAGAATTTAAAAGAAAAAATTTCTATAATCTTATTGGATTTGAATTTGCCAGATTTGGGAGGCCTTGAATTAATAAATAGTATTATATCTTATAATTTTCAAGTACCCATTATTATTCTAACTGGATATTCAGACTTGGTAATGGCCAAAAGTAGTCTAC
>JAFMBQ010000422.1 GCA_017858365.1 Algoriphagus sp.
GAGTTTCAGGTTTTGAACAATAAATTGACAATCGGAGAAAACCTCTCTGTATCGTTTGACAACAGAAAAGGCGGATTCGGAAACGGAAGTGCCGGTAATAATCAGGAACAAAATGCAGTGTTCAGTTCCAGTTTACAACATCCACTCTTGCCAGTGCGTGATATCATGGGGGACTTTGCAGGAAGCAGAGGAGCCAATCTGGGAAATAATTACAACCCTGTGGCCGTCCTAACCCGCGCAAAAGACAACAGAAACTACAACCTGAGGGTTTTTGGGAATGTTTATGCTTCCTTGGCAATAACCGATGATATTAGTGTCAGAACCAGTTTTGGTATTGATGGCAACACCAGAAGAGGCCGGTACATTGGTAGGCCACAGCCAGAATACGTGGAAGGAAACTTTATCAATAGTTCTACTTCAGAGAATGCATACAGCTATCAATGGGTATGGTCCAACACCGTTAGCTATACCAAAACCTTTGGTGACCATGCTTTTGATGCATATGTAGGAATGGAATCAATCAAGGAGTTTGGCGAAATCTTTGGGGCTTCCCGCCAGCGTTTTGCCTTTGAAACTACTCCATTGATCAGCTACTTAGATCTTGGAGATCCCAATACCGCAACCAATTTTGGAAGGATCAACAGTGATTACAGGTTGTTCTCCCAATTCGGTAAAGTAAACTATGCCTATAAAGGAAAATACTTGGTTCAGGTTATCCTGAGAAATGATGCTTCTTCCCGATTCTTGACGGCCTCAAGAAACGCTACTTTCCCGGCATTCAGTTTGGGTTGGAGACTCTCGGATGAAGATTTTATCGCACGAGCATTGCCATTTGTATCAAATCTAAAATTAAGATATGGATGGGGTAAAACAGGGAATCAGTCCATAGGAGATTACAATGCCTTTACCACCTATCGGTCCAATATCTTCAATTCCGGCTATCCAATAGACGGGTCTGCTTCGACTCCATTTTTGGGTTTTGATGTGCAGCGATTTGGCAATCCCAATGCAAAATGGGAAACGACCACTTCAAACAATTTAGGATTGGATGCTGAGTTTTTGAACGGGAAATTCTTTTTTGAATTTGACCTCTGGAATAGGATAACTTCTGATATGCTATTCGTACCGCCAATCAGTTTTGGACACGGAGACGCATTGGCCCCTTCCTTCAACGTTGGCCAAATGACCAACAAGGGAATCGACTTAAACCTTGGGTTCAAGGATACCGCCATGGGTGGAGATTTACGCTATGGTGTTTCTGCCAACTACTCCATGTACCGAAATACAGTGGATAGATTGGATGAGAATGAGGACAACGTGTTTTTCGGAAATTCTTCAAGGATTCCAGCCGTCACGGTCACCCAAGCTGGTTTGCCTATTTCCTCATTCTTTGGATACAATAACCTGGGGATTTTCCAAAATCAAGAAGAAGTAGATGCACATCCAGAATACGGAAGTTATAACGCAATCGGAAAATTCAAGGTGGAAGATGTAAATGGGGATGGCAGCATCACGGATGCTGACAGAACTGTCATCGGAAACCCACATCCTAAATTTATATATGGTGTCAATTTAAATGTTGGTTACAAAAATTGGGACTTGACCGTATTTGGAAACGGATCCGTTGGAAATGACATCTTTAATTATATGAGATATTGGACTGATTTCAACACTTTCCAAGGAAACAAATCACAGGATGCCCTGTATAATGCTTGGTCTCCGGAAAATACAGGAGGAACAACCCCGAAAATGGATTCAAACGATCAGATAAGCAGCCGACCTTCCAGCTATTTTGTGGAAGATGGGACTTATTTCAGATTGAGAAATGTACAGTTGACTTACAGTTTGTCGAAATCCGCGCTGAGTAGGATTGGCTTAAGTAGAGCATCGGTGTATTTCCAGGGACAGAATCTTGTGACGATCACAAATTATACCGGCTTGAATCCTGAGATCCAAACAGGTGCAGACAATACATTGGGATTTGATGGGGGCTATATGCCGGTTTCCAAAAACCTTATTTTGGGTATAAATGTGACTTTCTAATTTTGAGTTTAAAAAGACAAAAAAATGAAAAATAAATATATAAAAATCTGTACCTCAGCTATTTTACTGAGTGCAGTCATGACTACTTCCTGCAGTGAGGAATTTCTGGAGGTGACTCCTCAAGGGCAGTTCAGTACCGACGGTGTAGCGAATGCCCAAGGGGTGGAAGGATTGTTGATTGGCGCCTATTCGATGGTTTCTGGCTATGGTCTGGACGGGCAATCTTCTTGGAATGGCACCATCGACAACTGGGTTTATGGTGGGGTGGTATCGGATGATGCCTACAAAGGCACGGATGCTGGGGATCAGCCAGAGCAATCCTTTTTGGAAACCTATGATTATCAGGCTACCAATAACCACATCAGAAATAAGTGGAGGACTGTCTACAAAGGCGTTGCAAGGGCAAATGATGTGTTGAATACACTGAAGAAAGTAGAGGATATTTCAGAGAAAAGAAGGGCTCAGATTGTTGCTGAAGCAAGATTCTTAAGGGGATTTTTCCACTTTGAAGCCCGAAAAATGTGGAGGACTCCTATCTATATAGACGATGAAACCTTTGTCTTGGATGATTTGGAAAGTACCAAGGTACCCAATGACAGAGAAATCTGGCCATTGATCGAAGCTGATTTTGTGGCAGCCATGTCTGTCTTGCCAGATCGACAGGCACAGGTGGGAAGACCTACTAAATGGGCTGCGGCAGCTTTCTTAGCCAAAGCCAAGATGTTCCAAGGCTGGGATCAAACCACAGGTGTGGCCAACACCGCCGTTCTGCAGGAAGCCAAAGTGGTATTGGAGGACATCATTTTCAACGGAGGGTATGCTTTAATGCCTTCTTTCGAAGATAACTTCTTGGTAGGAACCAGAAACAATATGGAGTCTATTTTTGAGGTCCAGTTTTCCATTTCCAGTGCGACTACTGCTGCAGCCAACGAAGGAACCACCTTGAACTATCCCTACACGGACCCTTGGGGTTGCTGCGGGTTTTATCAACCTTCCCAAAACTTAGTGAATGCATACAAAACCTCTGAACAAGGCTTGCCACTTTTGGATACTTTCAACCAAGTGGATGTGAAAAATGATCAGGGTTTGTCATGGAATGCACCTTTCACCCCTTATGAAGGACCTTTGGATCCTAGATTGGATCATACGGTTGGAAGAAGAGGAATCTTGTTCAAAGGCTATAAAATCCATGGCAGTGATTTTATCCGTGATCAGAATTATGCTGGACCTTATTCTCCCAAAAAGCATATCGCAGAACCTGCCTTCTTTGGCATAGGAGCCAACCCAAGATTATCGGCAAACAACTACCGCATTATGCGATTGGGAATGGTCATCTTATGGTTAGCCGAAGCAGAGGTAGAACTTGGCAATCTTGAAAGAGCAAGACAATTGGTCAACGAGATCCGGACAAGAGCAGCCAATCCAGCTGGTTTTGTACCTAAAACAGTTCAGGGATCAGAGAGAAATTCCTTCATGATCATCGAAGGAGCGCCTGCAGCTAATTATACCATCAGCACCTATGATGCTCCTTGGACAGATGCTGTGGTTGCCAGAAAAGCAGTTAGGATTGAAAATCGGTTGGAATTTGCAATGGAAGGTCACCGACTTTTTGATTTGCAAAGGTGGGGAAATGCAGCGGAGACCATCAATTCTTATCTTCAGGTGGAGGGTACGAAGCGAAGCTACCTCAGTGGAAAAACCTTTTCCAAAGGAGTCCATGAGTATTTCCCGATTCCGTTAGAAGCCATTGAAAGGTCTTTCAAAGACGGCCAGGCTACACTTGTTCAAGACCCTGCTTTCAATTAAGGGGAAGTTCAAGCATTCAACTAATTAAAGGAAGGCTGCCAAAATTTGGCAGCCTTCCTTTTTTAAGTTTTACGACGAATTTAATGGACTTGCTATCTTATAGTAAAAAGATATTTATGGAACTGGAAGGCTTATGAATTGCTTTCAAAATGTATCTTTCCAGTGGAAATCACAGCTTCCCAAGCGTTAAGGCTTGAGCCATTACCGTTGTGAATTGCTTTCAAATTGTATCTTTCCAGTGGAAATCACAGCAAAGGCTGAGGAGTTCCAGCTTTGGCAGCAGTTGTGAAT
>JAFMBQ010000423.1 GCA_017858365.1 Algoriphagus sp.
CAGATAAATCAATTTTAAGATATGATCTTCTCTTTGAAGAGGGTTTGAAGTTTGCACAAAAATATTCGGGTAAAATCTGGACTGATTATAACTACCATGACCCTGGAGTCACTTTCCTGGAGTATTTATGCTATGCTTTGACAGATCTGGGTTACCGTACAGATTTTCCGATTGAGGACATTTTTTTATTTGGCTCTGATGATTTTGATCCAATTAAGAAAAATTTATTATTCGGCCCCGCTGCGGTATTCAACACCAATCCAATCACTGTAAATGATTACCGTAAACTCATCATCGATCGAGTCAAGCGGGTGGCAAATGCCTGGGTTATTCCCATAGTAGATAATAAAATGGGTGTGAGAGGCCTATTTGAAATATTTATAGAGTGTAGCGAAGATCTCAGTGATCTTGAACTCAACTTTTTAAAGCGTGAAGTTGCCTCCATATTCCATGCCCACAGATTAATAGGACATGATTTGGAAGAAGTATTTATTCTGAAAAAGGTGTATCTCAGTATCAAGGGCGATGTGACTATTGAATCTGATGCGTTGGGCGAGCTGGTCATGGCTAAAATATATGCGGATTTGGATAGCTATATTAACCCTCAAGTGGAGCTTCACGATTCCATGAAATTATGGAAAGAAGAAGGATTAGATCCAGAAATGGTTTTTACAGGCCCTCTTCCAAAATTTGGATTTATTTTTGAAAATAACCTCACTCCAAAAGTTGAATCAATCTACCTGACGAGGATAAAAGAGTTGATTTTTAATGTAGAAGGAGTAAAGGAAATCAGAAACCTTCAACTTTTTAAAAATGGACTTCCCGTATTTGATACTTTTGTTTATTTTACTAAATCCGAATTTCCCAAAATTCAATATTTGGATGAGCTCACCGAGGCATTTCAGACCCAACTTAGCTTATTCAAAAATAATGTCGAATACGGAATAGATCCTGTCATTACCAAGCAACTGATTGCCTCTGAAGTTTTGTCCAGCAGTAAGTTTTATCATGAAGAACTGGACTATAAGGAAAAACTCCCTAAAGGGCGATTTTCACTCGAAGCACTTCAGAAACACTATCCTATTCATAAGGAATTGCCGGAGTTTTTTGGGATTGGCACAAATGGTATTTCCGGAAATTCCTCCAAAGAAACACGGGCCTCTGTCCAGCAGCTTTCTGCATATCTTTACTTTTTTGAGCAAATAATGGCTTCGTATCTTTCACAGCTTTCAGGTCTCAGGAATTTGTTTTCGGTAGATCACATTAGTACTACCTATTTCAACCAAGTCCCAGGTGATATCCCAAATATAGCCTCGATATTGGATGAATTCGAAGGTTTTAAATACAAATTGGATGACTTAACCAAACACAATGACAACTTTATAGATCGCCGAAATAGACTTCTAAACCACCTTTTGGCCAGGTTTGGGGAACGCATAGATGAGGCGAGTCTAAGAAAAATGAGCAGTGGAAATGCGTTGGACATAGGAGAGGAAGTAGATTTGGATTTGATCCAAGCCAAAATCAATTTTTTAAATTCTATTGTCGAACTTGGGAAAAATAAAGCTAAAGCTTTTGATCTAAAATCGGTATTCTTCTGGGATACAGACAATATTTCTGGGCTGGAGAAAAGAATAGCACTCGCTTTGAATTTTAAAAATTACATCAGAAGGCATCTTTCTGCGCCGCTATTACAGCTTTTTGATCTTTCATCGTCCCACCAAAAGGTGAAATCCTGGGAATTAGAGACTATTGATACGGCTACGAAGAAAGTAAAAGCCTACAAACTATCAAAAGATCAATACGAAAATCAAGCGGTTCATTTCTATGGAACTGGCATCGGGTTCATCCGTGAAATCTTTGAGATTTTGACTAACGAGAAATCAATTATTGGTCTGACATCCTCCGATAGCAAAAGTCATTATTTGCTGATGCAACAACGACAATCGGAGTACCCATTCGTCTTGTTCGAATCAGCGAGTTTAGATGATTGCATGAATATGAAATCCGAAATAATGAATAAGTTTAGGGTCTTGGATCAAGAGACGGAAGGATTACACATGATTGAGCATGTCTTGCTTCGACCGTTAGAACCGGTTTCTTTTAGGTTTTCATTCTTGGATAATGAAGGAGAAGTTTTTTTAGAAGGGGTATTTTCCGGAGATTTAAAACAGCAGAAATCCTTGGGCGAAGACTTGACAGCCTATGGTCTATCGATAGAAAACTACAGCATCGTAGAAGACGATAACTCAAAAACATATCAGGTTTTTCTCTATAATTTGGATCATGAGCCTTTGGCTAAACTTACCAGAGAATTCAATTCGAAGCCAGATGCGAAGAAAAGCATTGAAATATCAATCGATTATTTCAAAAAAATAGAGTCTAAAGAGGTGGAATTGGAAACAGTCTTGGAAATAAATAAAGCAGGGGGGACGGGTCAAGGTTTTCCTTCTGATTTCCAACTTTCAGACACATTAAGCTTTATACTTCCTGATTGGCCGAGCCGATTCCAAAAAGGCGACTTTGTCAAATACCTTAAAAGTTTAATCTCTGAAAATATAATGGCACATCATGCCGTAAATGTGTATTTTCTTAATCTGGTGGAGATTTCTCGATTTGAAGAGCTGTATTATCAATGGTTATTCTTGAAAAATCAAGATAATTCCAACCTCAAATCCATTGATATTTTATCCTTGCAAATTATTCAGATGCTGAATGGTTTAGAAAAAGTGTCCTAGTCTATATGGCGATGAATGACAATTTAGTGCAAAAAATGGAATTTCAGATCGAGATCGATCGGGATTCAGATTTTGCTCTTTTGTCAAAAGAAATACCTGCAATCGTCTCGGATCATCTGGAAGACTTTATCAATCATTGCATTCAAAAACTTGGGTTAGATAATCAGTTTTTTATACTTAATCAGCTCGTACTTGATCTTGGCGTACTTGACATCGCAAATTTTAAAAATGATTTAAGAGTAAAATTTGAGCTTCAATTTCTTGAGGAAATAAAGAAGCAAATAAGCAAAAACTCATTTGCTAAAATTCCCGATGAAGAGTTGACATTTTCTATCTTCGTCTTTTTTATTTCCAACGGTGGTAGGCCATGGTGGTTAAACAGTCAAGTCAGACATTTTGGAGAATTTGCAGAAAAGTCCTTTTTACTTAAGGCTTCAAAATTCATAACCCATTTAAAGTTTTTCATCAAGCATCCTGTCCATCGAAAACGGATCATTGAGAACCTATCTGAGGATTTGCTGGTACGGGCACTTATTCATGATAAAAAATTAGATAATACTAATTCTTCGGAGTCGATCTACGCTATCAAAAGGTTTTTGAAGCATAAATACAGGCATTGGAATGAATCTAAAATTTCCTTGGCTTTCAAAGAGATTGTCCTACAGTTATTTCTTCACCCTCATAGAATCGATCAACCTTGGAAACTAAACCTTGCTATTGTAGAAGCCATTCAAGATAATCATTCTGGAATCCTGACTTTGGATTTCCCTGCCAATAGTTTCCTCAGAAACGCTTCCAGTTTACCCGAGTCAAATAATTTTGGATTGAGTATGATGGAAAAATCTAAGAGGATTTCTTCCCCTGAGCGTTATTATGTGTTGATCCAAGGGTTTCAGTTTTATTTGGAAAATGGATACACCAAAATTGGAAAGACTTATTACAACTATAAATATCAAAACATAAATACTCTTTTTAGGTATCTGATTTCAAATCAGCTTGATGAGCTTACCGAGTTATTATTATCATTGGGAAGAAGGAGTGTCATCAAAAAGAGATTTTTAGAAAGTATCTCCCAAGAGCTCTTGGGTGAGTTTTTTGCTTTGATGGCGCCTTCTAAGAAAAAATTATTGACTTGGGTAGTTGAGGTGTTTCAGAAAGTTCAAGATGAGTATAAACCGATCAATCAGACCTTTATTAATGTCAAGAAATCGATCAATGAGATCACTTTTGAACTTTTTCTGAATAAGAAGCTCTCTTCTGTCAATGATGAAAATTATTTGAGATTTCTATTCAAACAGACTGCTAGAAAGTTTGGGATAAAGTACAAGGATCTACTTTTTTTCACCATCAAATCACTAGAAAAAGGAAACAAGAGAACCACTGTTTTTAAGTTTTCT
>JAFMBQ010000424.1 GCA_017858365.1 Algoriphagus sp.
TGCATTTGCGTAAAGCCTTCAACTATCGCTTCTACTTGTAGTCTGAATTCATTACTTATCAAGAAGTCATAGAGCATAACCATTTTTTCACCTTTGTTTTCTTGAGCAGACACCACAGAACTTAACTGAATAATACTTTCTCGAAGAACAACGCATAGCCCTTTAAATTCATTATATGAGCAAATCCAAATTCCTTCAACCAAACCCATTCTTTCCATTCCCCTTGGGAATGCATCAGTTACAAGAACTCCGATATTAGCCCCTTTCTCTCGAATGTCGTCCCTGAATTTTTCAAGCCAATTGTTTTTAAAATCTTTTGTTCGCTTACTTTCATAATAAATGGTTCCACAATTCTGTCTCGTCCTTGTATGAACAGTTTGCAAACAGTCAGCACCTCTTTCTCCTTTCTTTATTTCTGTAATGGTGTCAAGAGGAAAGTTTTCTGATAACCAATCTTCGATACCTAATTCCTGAACCTCACCCTGTAGTTGCATAGAGCCTTGCTCTTGCTTTCGTTTCATTTCTTCAGTTAGCTTTTTCTGGTCTTCCAATTGTTTCTGGAGTTCCTTTACAATTAACTCGTTTTTATCCTGTTCAATTTTCCTTATTCTTTCTTTTTCCTGTGCAATTTGTTGATTTAGTTTTTTAGCATTTTCTGCCTCTAAACTCTCTTTCAACTCTTCTTTCTCTCGTTTTATTTTTTCAATCTCAGCTTTAGTCCTGTTAAGTTCTCTTACCTGTTCTGATTTTTCTTTGAGTTCTTTTTCAATAAGTTCAATTCGTTCAGTTTGCTCACCTTCTATTTTGGACTTTAATTCGATTTCTAATGTGGCTCTCTCACTTTTGATTTGCCTGTTTACCCTCTCGGCGATAAGTTTCTCTTGTTCCAGTCTTTGCTTTTCTACTTCATGTTTTTGTTTTTCAAGTTTGTCGAACTCATCTTGAAATTTCTTTTTCTCCTCTGATAGTTGAGCATTAAATTTCTTTTTATACTCCTCCTCAAGTTGGTGAGCTATAACATTATTCACGTCAATTTCTTGACTGCAATTAGGGCAGGTTATTTTGGTTTCGTTTGTCATATTTTTGTCGTTTAAAATTGGATATAATGGTTTCGGCTTGGTGTTTGTGAGGGTGTTCAGAGCACTTCACTGTCAACTTACCACTAAAGCCCAATTGGATCATAACACTTGAATTTAAGCAGTCACCCCGCATGGCTGTTATAATTTGGCTTTCTATCTGTTTTTCATTGGGTTATAGTCTCCAAATTACTTTCAGCCAAGATAAATATTATTCTCTTTTGTCACCAAAAATTTGGGCAGAGAAAATATGCAATGATTTTGTTTAGGTATCTATTAATTATTATTCGAAAACATATTTTTCAAAATACCATCACTATTATTATTTCCAACAATGTATTCCTTACATTCAATTGCTGTTTTCCATTTAATAGCTGAATCATGTGCCCCTCCATTTCGATAGATCTTAGTGATTTTATTTACGCCGTCCTTATAAAAACTTTTACTGGTTAGGAATCTTCCACAAGTTAAACCATTAATAAAATCAATGAGATTTAATCTGAGTTCACTTTTTTCTATATATGTTGGATTTAATAATTTTCCCATTTCACCTAAAGATAAACCGTGATCTACTTCATTTTTTGCTTTTCCAATTAATTTACGCTCACCACTATCATTTTTATCAAAATCAAAATTTGTTATATCATAATTCGTAATAAATTTTTCAAATATAAGTCCCAATTCATATTCTAAAGCCTTAACAAAGCCAATGCTAATTCCAGCATAATCAAATTGAGGGCTATACCCTATTTCATCTAATTGGGATAAAGCACTACATATGAAATATTTAGACCTGTCAGATAATTTGTTTATCACATTTTCTCCTAAAATTTCTTTAGCCATTTTTAATCCCTTTGTATCAAGATTTTCATAATCGAATTTTGTGTTTAATTCTTCTTTATATTTTAGATTCAATAATTGAAACACCTCATTTTTTTCAGCGCCATCTAATTGAATTAGGAAATCTTTTACGTAGCCAATAAGATCAATATGAATAGTTTTATAATAACAATTTATTAAACCACAAAGGTTAAGTGAATCCTCTGGTTTATAGCCATTTAATGAAATTTTCTTGTATATATTTGAAAGTTGCTTTCTAATCTTTGTATGGATTGTTATTTCATAATCTTTATCAATTGCTGCAGCAACACCAAATAAACCATTACTCTGGTGCGCACCATTCATCCTTATAGGAAAATCTCTGGAGCATTCATACATCCATAGCCATAATATTAAATCTAAAATACTTTTAAAATAATTTGGATTATCTCTTTCCCCAGTAACAGGATCCCAATAAATAATACAATATGAATTTATTTTTTCCTCATAAAAACCTGCCAACTTCTTATCTACATTTGAATTGTAATCTTCATCCAATAACTTAATAACCTCTATTTCATCATGTTCATCATCATAATCTTCTTCATCTTCAAAAGATACAGGTAATATTAATGATTCCATTTCTTCATACTCGAATTCCTTTTCTAAGAATTTTAATTCAATTAAATTATCAATTTCCAAATCTGTAAGCCTAGAATTCAAAGTAGTTGAAGATTCATAACTAAATGACCTGGAAAGTTGGATTAACTTAAAACTATTTATCTGGTTCCAGTAAAATGAGTCAGAACCATTCCATGAAGTTCTATCCTCTATTTTTTTAAATTTATTTTTATTTAATAATTCCCATGTACCAGAAATGCCATACGCAACTGGAAAAGTATCTTCATCAAAATCAATATTTCCATAAACCATTGAGTCTCTCGTTCCATTTGGATTTATAACAAATCCTATTAGAGGTATATCTATTTCTTTTAATCTTTCTTTTAAATCGTCAATTTTAACAATTTGATAATTCCCATTATAATAACTGCTTAGATCTATTGCCAAATCATTAAATTCCGTTTTAACTTCACTAAAATACATTATGCTTCTATTGAATTCATTTGAATTTAAAAAAGCAATGGCATCCTTTATGGTTGTAAAAAATGGAATTGACCCGTGAAGTGAATTAAAATTATGACGGCATGGCACATGGAAAAGGCTTAAAAACATATTGGAGCCATACCTTATTTCGAATAATAATAATTCTTCATCAGAAACTCTTAAAGGATTTTTTTCGGCAAAACTAGATGAAACTATATCTAAAATATCATATCTCTGCCAATCTTTAATCGTGCTATATGTTTGTTCTTTATATTCCTGGAATCTAGTTTTTACATAAGACATATTATTTTCTTCATTAAAACTAAGTGCTGTTGGAAGTAAGGATGAAAATTCTTCAAGTCTGACACAAAAATTAAATGATTTTTGGTCATTCTCGCTTAATAATTCAATACCAGCCAAGCCGTGTCTAGCACACAAAAGCATAAACTCAAATGAATTTATAATTGGTTTTAATTCTGGTTCTGGGACTCCTCTTGATAAAAAATCGTTAATATTTTCTTTTATGAAATCTTCGCCATATTTTCTGTCTTCAAAGGCCAAAGCTATGCAACCATGTTTATTGTTACTTATTGCATAATACGGACCATCTAAATTTAGGTAGAATGATTTATCCAAACAATTAAATATTTCCATAAAAACGATTTGATAGTTATATAGCTGACCTTAAAGTTATTAGTAGTTGTGACTGGTAACAAAAATCTTATCTCATCTTATCCATTGATATTACCGTAACTTCAAACTCTTTAGAAAATCTTTTCTCTTGGTAATATTCAGCAATATCGAATTTACTAGTTTTCTGCCATATATCAAGTCCTCTACCTAATATTATTTTCCATCCATTGTCTAATTCTATACTTCGGTCATGTTGAGCTGAATTAAATTTATATGAAAAGTCAATACCAAGAGGTGCTAAAGAATCAGCCAATTCATCAAATTTATCCATAACATCTATTATTTTATCATCTTCATTGTGTGTTACTAATTGAATATTAATTTCTGCATCGTCTGGCTTTAACTCGGCAATGAGTTTTAATAATTCAATTAAATTTCTGATTTGAAAAGGATGTCGTATGTATGGATCCCATATCTTATAAGACTTTGCACCAACTAA
>JAFMBQ010000425.1 GCA_017858365.1 Algoriphagus sp.
ATCTGAGATGACGGAGTAGTTGTTTATCGCGACAGTTCCCCGAAGAGTCTCTTTTTTCTTGGGAGTGCGTTTGGCGATCGTAGTTTGCTTGGGACTAGGAGCTTTCTCTTGCAATTTTTGTTCAGGAGAGGACTCAGGTTTTTTCTCTTCTGGTTTTGGGGCTAAGGCCAAAATGATTTCCCCAACTTTAAAAGTCCGACCAGGCAAAGGTTTTGCGATGACTGACACTGAAGATTTTCTATAAAGGGTTAATACAGGAATAAGTTTTTCTCCTTCTTTTTTGAAAAGGGTATCGCCTACTTGGATTCGATCGGTTTGGTCAAAGCCTAAATAAATATTGTCTGAAGTAAGAAAGGTGACTTTACCTTCTAGGGTGTCTACTTTAGAAAGAGACTGCTGAGCCAAGACTTCGCTGCCCCATCCAAAGAAAATCAGTATCAAAACGATCAGGTTTTTCATGGGCTAGTTAGTCTTCGTTTCCATTAGGGTGACAGGAATAACAGGCATTACTTTCATATCGAAAGTCTCTTACTTCGTCATGTTCTCGGGTAAGTTCAGATTGGTTGCTATGTTCATGGCAATCGATGCAGCTGAAGCTTGTGTATGAACCTGGAGTTGTATGGCATTCCACGCAGGAATTCCATTCTCCTCTATGATTTCCTGAATATATTGGGAAATACTCCGCATCATGGTCTCTAAAACTTGCTGGAGACCAGGCCTCAATCGTATGGCAAAGCATACATTCAGTAGAAAACCCAGATTGCTGATGATCTGGATCCTTGACGGTATTATAGTCAGTTAAATGACATGAAACACAGTCAGTAGACAGTCCTTTGTAATCGTTGTCAGAGTGACAAACAAAACAATCATTTATAGCATGCCCTCCTTCAAGAGGGAAGAACTGGTGGAAGTTTTCCGCTCCTTCCCAGCTATTTGCCTGAATATCATGACATTCAGAGCAGGAAATAGAAAATCCTGCCTCCAGATGGTTTGGGCTGCTTGTGCTTTGATAATCTGGCAAATGGCAATTGACACAATCTGACCCTAGTCTATTCCACTCAAGATTGGTGTCTGACACATGACAGGAGGAGCAATCTGCCCGTTGATGCTGGCCGAGAAGAGGGAATCCATTTTGCTCGTGCAATTCAGGGATTTCATCTACCAGCCAATTTTCTGTATCGTGGCATCGTAGACAATCATTTCCCACAGTCATGCTGTGAACATCGAGGTGGCAAGAAACGCAGTTAGATTGTGCTTCTTCAAAAATTAAAGTCGAATGGCAGTCCTTGCATGACAGTTCTTCGTGACGCCCATCAAGCAAAAAACCTGTGTTTTCATGATCAAAGCTCAAGTCAGGTTCATAGCCCCAGCTGCCTGCATTGTGGCAGGTTTTACAATCCTGAATTAGGTGTTCGCCGTGTGGGCTTTGAGCCAACAAGTGGGAGCTCAGGATAAATTGGATTAATATCAGGAATGACAGTCTCTGCATTCAAATTTGGTTAGTTTGTAGAAAATTTGAGTGGGTTGATCCGGGTATATATTGTCCTTATGGCATGCTGCACATTCCACTTCCGCATGTTTTCCTTCAAGTGGAAATTGGCTTTGTGAATGATCAAAATTACCTATATCCCACCCTGGTAGGAGTGTGTGACAGGACTTACAATCCACCTCTTGAGGATTTCCAAATTGTGTTCCGTGTGGATTGTCGTGACAGTACAGACAGTTTTGACCCAATCCAATAAATTTTTGATTGGAATAATCAGTAGCCATCGCATCACCTCCCAAATGACATGACTTACAGGATACGCTGGCATGACTTCCTTCTAGCGCATAATCAGTGAGATTATGATCAAAAGTGACTTCCTGCCAGGTGTTTTCATTATGGCAGCTGAGACAGTTCTCATCCTGATAATACTTTTCTGAGATTAGATCCTGATGGATGTTGTCATGGCAGTCCACACAAGTAACACCAAGGTTTTTGAATTCCCATTTTTCCTCGCTGATGTGGCAGGAGAAACAAGGCGTAGCTTCATGACTCCCCATCAATGGGAATTCGCTGGATTGGTGTTCATCTAACCCGTAGGTGGTGAAGGTGAAGGATTGATCCAAAGTATGGCAACTATTGCAGTCAGGCTGTGGCGTCTGGTCAGCAAAATCCCCCTCATGATAATCCTCATGGCAATTCATGCATTTTTGGAACTTGAGCTCCCGTGTCAAATTACCTGAGGTATGGCATTCCTTACAATCAACTTGAGCATGAAGTCCTTCAAGTGGATAGGAAGTTAAGTTATGGTCGAACTTATTGCCTTGTTTCAGTCTGTTCCAATTGGCTTCTGTATGGCAATCTGTGCACGAATTGCCAAAATTTCCTTCGTGGACGTCGTCATGACAATCTGTACACTTGGCGAATTGTATCTCGGTAAATTCCTGAAATTCTTTTCCGTTACGGGTTGTTTCCTGATGGCAATCTTTGCAATCGACAGCTGTATGAGCGCCTCGGAGTACGAAATCTGCCTCTTTATGATCAAACAGATCTGCCGGTATCCACTCATTTTGATTGTGGCATTCCAAGCAATTTTCACTTAAGGTTGACTGATGATAATCATCGTGACAATCCAAACAGCTGGTTCCCATTCCTAAAAAAGTGTCTTCCAGTTTTCTAATTTTGGGATCTTGGATCAAATCTGGTTTGTGGCAGTCTTTGCAGTCTACCTTCACGTGAGCTCCTTTTAACTCGTACCCGCTGAGCTTGTGATTGAATTTTTCTCGATCAAATCGATCCAAGTCGAAGTTCAATCCGTGATGTTCGCTATGGCAATCGATACATGTTTTTTCCTGTACTTCTTTTGAAAAATGATAGCCACTTTCTTTATCAAGAAGACTTTGGATTTCTTTGTGGCAGTCCAGACATTTTTGGTCAGAAATTTTCTCTCCAATGGTATGGCAAAGGGTGCAGTTTTTCATCCCTTCCAACTGGCTGTGGGCTTTAGATAGATCTCCAGGCGAAAGTTGTGCCCAGGATACGGTGGACCAAATAAGGAGGTTCAGAACTACCACTAGCCTTTTCATGCTTTTTGGGATTTACGTTTGTGAACTTTTACAACTTTCCCGAATTTCTTTTCCACATTGATCCCTATACTTTTCAAAAAGGGAAGTGGAAGTTCTCCGCCTGCAAAAATGAAAATCCGATCATTTGCCAATTCTTGAATTTGATCGAGTTCTTTGAGCCATAGGGAGACTTTATCTTCTGTGATTTCTCTTGCCTCTGAATTTAAGATCACCTGAAGGTTTTTGTCCTGGATAGCTTGATCCAGATTTTTTTGATTTTGAGGCTTGATGCGCGAAAACTTTTCGCCTCGGTAAGATAGCGTCACCCGATTAGTCATCATCAAAAGCAACGCAGTCTCCACAGCAGAATCTCCGCCTCCAACGACCAGAATATCCAAGTTTTGAAAATGCTCTGGTTCCAATAGTCTGTAGAATACTTTAGGAAGCTCTTCGCCGGGAATATCAAGTTTTCTTGGGGTTCCCCTTCTTCCTAGAGCCAAAAGGATTTGTTGGGATCTAAACTCACTTCCATTAGAGGCTTTGATTTTGAATCCACCTTCAAGAAGTGGAGAAATCGTTTCCACCTTGGTGTGCTCACGGACTATAATATTGTATTTTTTAATTAGATCCGTCCAAAAGGTCAATACCTCTTGCTTGGAGGTATTAAAAAACTTTACTTTTCCATGTATGGGTAATTCGACAGGACGGGTCATGATTACCTTTTCTCTGGGAAAGGTAAATACGGTGCCGCCTAGGGAATCCTGCTCTAGAATTTCGAAAGAAAGCCCATGCTTGATGGCATTCATACCCGCCCCTATACCAGCGGGTCCTGCTCCCACAATGATCAAATCCAGATGATTTTCCTTTGTTAGTTTTTTCTGGGCAGCAATAAAGTCTACTGCCTGAACTCCTTGCTCGATACTGTTTTTGATAAGTCCCATTCCCCCTAGTTCTCCTGCAATAAAAATCCCCGGAATGTTAGTTTCGTAATTGGGTTGGATATGAGGTAAATCCACTCCACGAGTTTCTGTTCCGATCCGGAGCGAAATGGCTTCTACTGGGCAAGCATGAAAACA
>JAFMBQ010000032.1 GCA_017858365.1 Algoriphagus sp.
AGGCGCAGGTTTTATTGGCTAGACTTCATCTGAATTTACCAAGATCAATAAACGCTGAATCGTCTTTCTTGAAGACTTGCTCTTCTATAGCAGCAGAAAATATTTCTGATCTTTCGACAGCTGATTTTTCCAATTCTCTTCATTTCCTTGTCCAAAATTTACCTAGTATCACTTTTTTTTAATTATGACTGCTTGTTGCTTGGATCATTCTCAACGGCTTTGTTCATTAGGGCATAAAGCCGATAAAAAAATAGTTCATCTAAACACAAAATTAAAAGCAATGAAATTAAAGTTTAAAATTTTAAAAAATATGATTATCCGCTACTTTGCCAGTAGGTTTGAATTGACGCAATAACTAGTCTGTCAAAAAGCCTTTCGCCAAAATATCTTCTGTTGAGCTTGTAAAAAAACTCGTTAAGATAGTTTTGTAGCTTTCCTTCTGAGACCATTCTGTATTTTCTCAAGTCACTTTTGAAGTTACTAATTGCCGTGTGAGCCCATTTGAGATTGAATTTACCTTCTTTCGTTCCTGATATTTCTTTCACATGGACACCGATGAAATCCCCAAATTTCGAATAGGTTGTACGCTCATCGGTTTGTAGGACAATATCTTTTTCTAACAGGTTTCTGATGAGTTTTTCAGCTGTTTTTGCTTTCAGATTTTCGATCTTTTTCATCTTGAAGTATCTACAACTCTTGGTCAGTTCTCCTGTTTTGAAGTCCTCCAGAATAGTTGATTCGGCCAGTACAGCTACGATTGCTTTTTGCTGGCTTTCCCGTCCACGGCTGAGATCTAACTTCTGTTGGGCATCAGTGTCTTTGGTAACAAACGTTTGGGTTTTCACGCTATCAGACGGTACTTAATCTTTATCACAAAATAAGGGTGATTATGGGGAAAAGAGATGATGAATATAGCCTGGAGGACATGGTTGAGTACGATGAAGCTGTCTTTGGAGTTCCAGTGCACTAAAACCTTGTTTGGTTGCACTAATAAAAGTGATCGCCACTAGCCACTTTCTAAGAGAAAGGTTGCTGTTTTCCATCAAGGTGCCACTTTTAATACTAGTCCAGAACTCACATCCTTTGCATTGAAACATATTTTTTGAATGAAGCCAATAGTGATCAGAACAGGAACAGTTCTTACAGATTACTCCTTCTTTGACCCTTTTCTCTTGGAAATAGGCTTGGCAGGATGATTCATCCGGGAAACGTTCAGCAAACTTTGTAATATTCATAGTCAGAGCCTTTTGTTTTGACCAATTAAGCTCCTTAAAGGATACCTAACAACTTAGCGTCATTAGCTGTCCCAATTAAATTTGGCTACTGGCACGATTCCGTATAATCATATTAAAAAATCAATAGACTTAAGGTGGATTTTTAATGAGTTATAAAATTAAGATAATCGTTGTTAATTAGTTGTTCTTAGTTTACTCATAACTAGGGCCTCTAATTTTTTCTCTTCTATTTTTGAAAAATCTTCGTCTTTCAATAATGTTTTAATTATTTTTCGAGATACTTCCCCAAGTTCACCTTCTTGTTTAAAGTATGACATTAATAATTTAGCTACGTCTGCTCTATTTTCTGGCTTAAGCTTACGTATCGATCTGAATTTACCCACCAGTTGTTTCCCTGCAAGTGCTAAGCCACCTACCGCTGCGGCAGCTCCAAGTGCTAATCCCGCAGTAGCTACAGTAGCCGCTACTGCGCCACCTAGTAAACCTGCTGTAACTAACCCTGTACCCACACCGGCTACCGCACTTGTTGATCCTGTAACTCCAGCAACAATGTTGAATTTAACTTTTGATTCATTTTGTTGTATACCAAAATCTAAACACGCTAGTAGTTCTTTTATTTTAGGTTCTTCTTTTTGCTCAGAACTAAGTTCATTTTCTAGTTCTTCTTTTAAAGCTTTCAAATCTTCTACTCGCGTCATTGCTTTGCCCATTCGCCTTATGTTCCTTCCTGCCTCAAGAACTCCTGCTCCAACAACAACAGGTCCAGCAACTGCAGAAGCTAATTTCAAACCCCCACCTGCAGCTGCTTTTGCAAGACCTACTGTTGAACTAGCCGCATAACCAATACTTTGAAGCAGGTCAGCTTTTTTACTGTTTTTTTGTTTTTCTATTAGTTTTTTTGCTTTTGCTTTTTCCTCAGGAGTCAAATCAGAGTGAATTTTTTCAAAATATAGCTGTCGAAGTTCTTCACTATTTTTTAAAGCAGAAAGTAAGCCAACTACCGCATTCGTATTTTTAAAAACAATATCTAAGCCACTAAAAACTTTCTCAGCACCTTTTTTCGGAATATTTATATCTTTATAAACGCCATCAATAAATGTTTGGAGCTGTTCACTTGCCGTATCGTCTTCACTTTCCCTTCCAATATCAGCCACATCCATAGTTGCTATTGCTGCTGCTCCAAGGCCGCTAGCATTAGATGTGACACCATTACCAGCAGTGCCATCTATGTAGCCAAAATATTCATCAATTTTGTCATAAACACTTTCATCAACTGCTTCAGAAGGACTTATTTCTTGTTCAACTGCTTCAGGACCATCTTCAGAAGGACTTATTCCTTGTTCAACTGCTTCAGGACCATCTTCAGAAGGACTTATTTCTTGTTCAACTGCTCCAGTCGTTGCTTCTTCTTCAAAAAAACCTAGTAAATCTTCCATCAAAAAATAACTTTCGGGTATCTCCTTGGAGAAGATAGATATATCGTCATCTTCATTTAGAGGTTTTAAAAATTTAATTTTTTGTATCACATTTACCCCTTCCCCAAATACAGCAGAGAATATATCAGCATCTTCATCAGGCTCTTTTTGAATGATTCCTGATCGATTGATAAATTCCCCCTGAATAACCGAATCAATTGATGAAGATGTATATAGTTGTATAGCCTGAGGGCTCTTGACCTGTAAAGCTTTTGCTCCCAACACATCGGCTTCTTTTTCCAATCCGGGATCGTCGTTGACATTGACTTTACCTTTCAGTTGTACGGTAGGCTTTACCCTGCCTTTCTTTTGCTGGACCACATGGCCTAGCTCATGGGGGAGGTGTTTTTCTTGTCCTGGTCCGAGGTGGATGTCTGTGCCCTGCGCATAGGCATGGGCTTGAAGTTGGGCGGGCTTATCTGAGTTGCGGTGTACTTTTACATCGCTTAGGGACAGACCCGAAACCGACTCCATTCCCGATTTTAGCTGGTCTGGGAGCCCCGTTTTATTTTCTTGTCGTTGGATAGGCAGCTGTTGATTAGCAGAATAACTATCAGCCATTGCTTGCAGTTGAGTTATTCGCTTAACTTCTGGGCTGTTGTCAGCCATTTCTTGAAAAGCTTTTAGCTGCGCTACCCGAGGACTTTTATTGGCTATCTCTTGTAGTTTCCGTTGCGCAACAGCATCAGGACGGTTGTCTACAAATTGAAAAGTAGAATCACTACCTGTGTGGATCTGAACTTCATCATTCGAAACTGATTGGCTTTTGCTTTCTTGTATTTTGTCAGCGTGAATATCCATAGGTGATTAGATTCTAACCAACAAGCTAGAAAGATATATATATATATATATATATATGTGAATTTCGAAAGTACATAATAGTTACTATTATCCCAAATTTTTACTTTTATTTCAATAAAATATAGAATTCATCTAAAGGCTAGACGCCCCGGGCCAGTTAGTTCTCCATTAATTTCGTGGTAGAGCCACTTTTTAAACACACAGGGAAACCCAACTGATTCCAAAAATTCTGACTCAATCCCAAAAAGAACCTCTCTGGTTCCTCCCAATCATGGTTTTATAGTTGGTGCTTCGCACGCAACGGAAACCTAGTCGTTAGCTCTTGTTTTTCTGTCAAATTATAATGTATCATAAATTTTTAATTGGGACAAATACCAAATTAAAACTTCTACATTAATCAATATGTATATCCGCAATGTCGCCAGTAGCCAAATAACTTAGAAGTGACAGCTTGGACAATCGCTTTATTGTGGTCTTAACGGGCACTAAATTAGGTCAAACTAGACGGTTTTGACCATGAACAGGATCAATTTCATTAATCGGTTTCCAGACGAAGCTTCTTGTGTTGAATTCATCAAAGAACAAAGAATCCAGCAAGGAATCATCTGCAAGAAGTGCAGTTGCTGCAAACACTACTGGCTTGAAAACAAAAAGTCCTTTCAGTGTGCTTGCTGTGACTTCCGAACAAGTATAAAAAGCGGTACAGTCATGGAAAGCAGCAACTTACCGATCAGAGTATGGATGATGGCCATCACTTTCATCACAGCTACCAAGAAGGGATTCAGTGCAGCCGAACTCCAAAGGCAACTGGGAATGAAGCGTTATGAACCGGTTTTCAGGATGTACCACAAGCTCAGGATAGTCATGGGAAAACGTGATGATCGCTATAGACTTGAAGACATGGTTGAATATGATGAAGCGTTTGTGGGAAAGTCTACCAATGCGAAAGTCCGAAGTAAACTCAAACGGGGTCGGGGCAGTCAAAAACAGTCTAAAGTCGCTGTTATGGCCGAATCGACGGTTTTAGAAGACCCTAAGTCGGGGAAGTCTGACAAGAGCTGTAGGTACTTCAAAATGAAGAAGATAAAGAATTTGGAGGCTAAAACTGCACGGGCGTTGATCAAAGAATACATTGATATTAACTCCGTGCTTCAAACAGATAAGAGTACCACCTTCTCAGATCTGAGTGATTGTATTGATGTTCATGTCAGAGAGGTCTCCGGAACCCAGGAAGGAAATTCTAACCTCAAATGGGTTCACATTGCCATCAGTAACTTAAAGAAACACTTGCAAACTTACCATATGATCAGTGAACGAATGATGCAGAATTACCTGGACGAGTTTTGTTACAAACTCAACAGAAGATACTTCGGTCAAAAACTCTTTGACAGACTCATTATAGCTTCGATTTAATCATACTGGCAAGATTGCGGATAATCATATAAATTATTTCGGATTCTTTAAGCTTTTTTGTTTTCCTCATTTATATGCAAAACTAACCGATCGCAGAGCTCTTTAATTTCCTCTGACATATATTCATCGGATGTACTATTGAGAATAGTTTGGGCCATTCCTCCAAGGATATCTATGTAAAAACGTTTCATTTCTGCCACTGACATTTCCTCAGTCCATAGGTCAATTCGGAGCGTACTGTGATTTAGATTGTCCCAAACATTAAGACTTATACTCTTGGTTGCCTCTAATCCTTCTCCTTCTTTATCAGATGCATCCCAAGTAATAGACTTTGGTAAACTTTTCTCATCAAGCTCAACTTGAAATTTTATTATAGAATTTTTCATATATCGATTGTTAAACTTCTTTATTCAGTTTCCCCTCAACCTCAAAAGAAGGCTTTCACGTTCACTTTTTATTAAAATTTCATCTCTGGAACTTCTCCTTCGACTATTAATTTACCAGCTGTTTTAGATCTAATCTCTTCAACGCTTACCCCAGGAGCGCGCTCTTTTAAAATAAATCCCCCTTCAGGAGCTATTTCAAGGACTGCAAGATCAGTCACAATCTTTTTTACACAGCGAATTCCAGTGATTGGCAGCTCGCAGTTTGGAAGCAACTTCGATTCGCCGCTTCTCGAACAATGCTGCATCGCTACAATAATATTTTCAGCTGAGGCGACAAGGTCCATCGCGCCACCCATTCCTTTCACCATCTTTCCCGGAATTTTCCAGTTGGCAATATCACCATTTTCGGAAACCTCCATAGCGCCCAAAATGGTCAAATGAACATGTCCACCTCGGATCATCGCAAAGGATTCCGCAGAATTAAAGAGTGCTGAGCCTTTAGCCAACGTAATCGTCTGCTTTCCTGCATTAATCAAATCTGGATCTACCGCTTCTTCAGTAGGAAAAGGTCCAATTCCCAACAGTCCATTTTCGGATTGTAAGACTACATCCAGGTCACTTGGTATGTAATTCGCAACAAGGGTTGGAATCCCTATTCCTAGATTGATGTATTGGCCAGTTTTCACCTCTTTGGCTATTCTTTGAGCTATTTGTTCTTTAGTCAACATCTTATCTTATTTGCTAATGGTTCGCTGTTCGATTCGCTTCTCGTAATCCTTCCCCTGAAAAATACGCTGCACGTAAATTCCTGGAGTATGAATCTGATTTGGATCTAATTCTCCCGCAGGCACCAATTCTTCTACTTCTGCAATGCAAATTTTTCCTGCTGTAGCCATTATTGGATTGAAGTTCCGAGCAGTTCCTTTAAAAATCAAATTCCCGGCAGTATCACCCTTCCAAGCTTTTACAATAGAGAAATCAGCTTTAAGCCAACTTTCCAACAAATAGGTTTTTCCATCAAATTCTCTGGTTTCTTTACCCTCCGCTACTTCTGTTCCTACCCCAGCAGGAGTGAAAAAAGCGGGAATTCCCGCTCCACCAGCGCGCACTCGCTCGGCTAATGTACCCTGTGGAATCAAATCCACTTCTAATTCTCCACTTAATAATTGTCTTTCAAATTCAGCATTCTCACCGACATAGCTAGAGATCATTTTCTTGACCATTCGCTTATTAAGTAATAGTCCAATTCCGAAGTCATCTACACCTGCATTATTGGAGACGATTGTCAAATCTTTGATATCAAGTTTCAGTAAGGCTGAAATACAATTTTCCGGAATCCCAGAAAGCCCAAAACCTCCCATCATCAACATTGCATTGCTGGGAATGTCGGCAACGGCTTCTGTCGCGTTTTTTACGGTTTTATTAATCATACATTTGGGTTTATAATAAATTCTTTGCGTTTTGCTGGTCTAGGTAAAGCTGCGCCTTTAATGCGTCAAGACCTTCAAACTTATGCTCATCTCGAAGGAATGATTGAAAATAAATTGTGACTTGGCGGTCATAAAGGTCTCCCTGAAAATCAAACAAATGTGCCTCTACAGTTTTCTTGGTTCCATTTACCGTTGGTCTATTCCCTATATTCAACATAGACTTATAGGACACCCCATCGACTTCTGTGTACACTGCATATACGCCATCTTTGGGAATGAGCTTGTAGTCATTCGGTATGTGAATATTAGCAGTTGGAAAGCCTATTGATCGACCGATTTGCTGGCCTTTGATCACCAGTCCATTCAATTCATACAGCCTTCCCAAGTAAGTACTGGCTGTTTTTACATCACCTATCTCGAGTGAATTTCGGATTTTAGTACTTGAGATTCCGATATCGTCTACATCTTGTCTTGAGATTTCTTCCAATTCAAATCCAAATTTAGATTGATTTGCCTGAAGAAATTCAAAACTTCCTTCACGATTCTTACCAAATCTATGATCATATCCAATTACTAATTTCTTGCAATGAATCTTATCTACCAATATGGATTGGATGAATTCCTGAGAACTTAGCTCGGAAAATTCCTTGGTAAAAGGCAGCGTGACCAAATGATCTATTCCGAATTGACGGAGCAATTTTGCCTTTTCCTCAAAGGTGCTTAGAAGTCTAAGCTTATGCTCATTAGGAAATAAAACCAATCTAGGATGTGGCCAAAATGTGATTAATACAGTCTCCCCATTGATTGCCTTGGCCACCTCTTTGATTCGATGAAGAATTTTTTGATGTCCAAGATGAACTCCATCAAAAGTACCACTAGTGACTACTGCATCTTGAAGATTTGGAAAATCAGCTAAGCCTTCATAAATCTTCATGGCTCCTTGATTTGATTTCTTCTATCAATTCATCCAATTCCCAGCTTTTCTCCAAAAAATTATCCCCGATACGAGTTCGACAAAGCGCACTCATATAAGCTCCAACTCCTAAAATCTCTCCAAGATCTCTAGCTAGACTTCGGATATAGGTCCCTTTGGAGCAAACTATTCGAAAATCAATTTCAGCATTTTCAAATCTGGTAATTTCGAATTCACTCACGGTAACTTCTCTTGGATCCATTTTTACGGAAATCCCTTTGCGAGCCGATTCATAAACTCGTTTTCCATCAACCTTGATCGCAGAATGGGTAGGAGGGACTTGCTGAATAATTCCGGTAAGTTGTCTTACTGCCAGTAAGACCTGCTCCAAGTTAATCCCTGAAGGATCGGCTACTGGAAGGATGGGTTGCTCTAAATCAAATGAATCAGTAGTAGCCCCGATCACAAAAGTACCGGTGTACTCTTTTTCTTGACCCATAAAAGTATCGATCTGCTTGGTCATTTTTCCCGCACAGACGATAAGCAATCCGGTCGCTAATGGGTCTAATGTCCCAGCATGACCCACTTTCTTGATTTTTAGGGTATTCCTTACTTTTCTTACCACATCAAATGAAGTCCATTGATAGGGTTTGTTTATTAAAAATAACTCTCCGTAGGGGATTTCTTCCATGATTTGATCGAGCCGTGATTCTAAACTCACTTCTCAGATTTTATATTTACTACTTAGTTGGATTCTGATTTTGCAAAAATTGCATAAAACTCAAAAATGAATCCTGCAAGGGTAACGATCGGACCAATAGTTAAACCTAAAATTCCATTGCCATGAGGTTCACCGTCTAGCCCGATCAAAATGAAACCAAGAATAATCAAAGCAATACCGATTAACATCAGCTTATAATTTTTTCTAGAAAAGGGAAATGAAGATTTGCTCATTATTAATAGAGTTCGTCCAAAGACATGTTTAGATATTTATTTACAGCTCTCAAGGTACTCAGTACTGAGAGAATTCCACCGATCAAAATTAAAGTGCCAAATAGGACCAATAATAATTCCTGGTTTTGAAGCATCGCAAATCCTTCTATGGAAGACTGGGTGTACTTGACTAATACAAACAGAATAAGTGAAGCAAAACTGCCTGCCATCATTCCAAATATAAATGCCCGAGCTAAAAATGGCTTACGAATAAAACTTCTTGTGGCTCCGACGAGCTGCATGGATCGAATCAAAAACCGCTGTGAGAATAAGGCCAAACGAATGGTATTATTGATCAACATGACCACCGTAATAATCAGAATAAGGATAAATCCACCAAGCACTAAGCTGACCTTAAGCAGATTTTTATTGATCGAATCCACTAAATCTGTCATGTAGGAAACTTCAAAGATTCCCGGAACTTCTTCCAATTCTTTGACAATAGCCTCTAATTGCTCACCTGTTTGAAATTCTTCAGCGATAGAGATCACAAAACTATCCCGGAGGGGATTGTCCTCCAGAAACTTGGTGAAATCTTCTCCTGTACTTTCTATAAAAGTAGCTGCAGCCTCCTCATCAGTCACAAATCTCAAACTCAGCGTATCTGATTTTCTTAAAATAAAAGCTCGCTGAGCTAGATTAGTCTGAATAGCCTCGATCTCAGCTTCTTCAAGATTCTTATCTAAAAAAACCTGAACTTCGATGTTCTCTCGAATCAAACTGGTTAGCGTTTTTGCTTGGATTAGAATGACCCCAAATAGTCCAACAATAAAAAGAGAGAGGGTGGTACTGAATAAGACACTTCCAAATTTGAAGTGACCGAGTGTTTTTTTCTTCCGATTGCTAGCCATATATAATTTTCTTCCTGTCAAAATTAACTTACCCCAAGGACATTGCCAATCTTATCTTGTTAAAGGATTTGAATGATTTTTTTTTGGGCGACTCCAAAAATTTGATCTCCTGTCTTCGGTTTGATCAAAGCAAGACCGGTGAATTCCCCAAAAGCGGGTAAGGTTAATTGATTTGACCGAAGATGAAAGCAGGGAATCCGAATTGATTGTCTTCCTTTCCCAACTAGTCTAATTCCTGGATGAATATGACCGCAGAGATTCAAATAGCCTTCTGGAATCGAATCAAGTGGTTCATGAGAAAGGAGCAACTTGCCAATAGTAACGGGTTCAATATGAATCTTAAAAGATGATTTCTGATAAGCGATCGGAGAAAGGATGTCATGGTTTCCTTTGATCAAATGGAAAGTGGTCTCCCCAAACTCTTCTAGAAATAAGTTTAAATAGTCCCATTGATCATTCCAATCGCTATGAAAAAGATCTCCTAGAAAATAAAAATCAATTGGCTTATATTTCACCACCAAATACCTGATTAACTCCAAATCAAGATCATGAATCTCCTCTGGAATCGGGATTCCTGATTTTCGGAAATGGGCAGCCTTACCAAAATGAAGGTCCGCGGTAAAAATTGAATTCAGATTCGGCACCCAAATTGCTTTTTCTGGAAGCAATTCAAGCTGTTGATTGTCAAACTTTAAACTCGAAGTCATTAAATATATCTTACTCCTGATTTTCTAAACAATCCCAAAGGTAAAAGATTAGGTACAGTACAAACTCAATTTTTATGAAAACTCATCAATTTGTTCCAGTATTATTTTTCTTCATGATGTTTGGATTTCAATCTGTTCAAGCACAATCCGAAAGTGCAATTTTAGGAACTTGGTTCAATGCTGAAAAATCCGCAAAAATTGAGATCCTGAAAAGTGGCTCGAAATACATGGGCAAAATTATTTGGATCGAACTTAAAGGAAGAGACCCAAAGACTATAGTAGACAGCAAAAACTCCGACCCATCCCTTCAAAAAAGGCCTATAATGGGTTTAACTATTTTGGAAAATCTATCCTATAAAAATGGAACTTGGGAAGGTGGGAAAATATACGATCCAGAATCAGGGAAAACCTATTCTTGCGAATTGAAACTCAAAAATAAGGAAATCCTAGAAGTGAAAGGCTACCTCGGTTTCTCTTGGGTCGGCAAAACCGTGGAATGGAGCAAGCCAAACTAGTCCATTCCCAGCTATACTTTTTAGCTTTCTTGATAAAAGGATTCCAGAATTAAGCTCAACTGCTCAAACTCAATCAGAAATGCATCATGACCAGCAAGTGAGTTGATTTCTTGATAGCTTCCGTTCTTTACATTTTTTGCAATGAACTGAGATTCGGAAGCAAGAAAAAGCAGGTCTGAATTTACACCCACCGTCAACACTTTTGCTTTAATTCCTCCCAATGCAGCAGGGAGACTTTCTCTTGCTCTACTTAAATCATGACTATCCATACTCTTACTTAAGTTCCAGTAAGATAGCGCATTAAAACGTTTCGTCAATTTCTCTCCTTGATAGCGTAAATAGCTAGCTGCTCGGAAATTGTCCAGTTTAGATTCCGTATCACTTTGTTTTTTGGTGAGATCCTCCGGATGCCTATAACTCAGCATCGCAATCGCCCTAGCGGTTTCCAATCCTTTTTTCCCGGCATTCTCATCTTTTTGGCCCCAAGTGCAATCGGACTCAATAGCCATTCGCTGTGTCTCATTGAATCCAATTACCCAAGGTGTCGACTTAGCTGTTGATGCTAAAATTACCGCATGAGCCAATCGATCTCCAAGAATTATTGACCACTCCAGCCCAACTTGACCTCCAAGCGAACCTCCAATCAAGGTATCGATCTGTTCTAGTTGAAGATGAACGCGAAGCCGCTCCAATGCAATCGCTTGATCACGGGTGGTCAGAGCGGGGAAATCATAATAGTAGGGAGCTGAACTGTTGGGGTTTATAGAAAAGGGATTGGTAGAGCCGTAGCATGAACCAATCAAATTTGCACAAATGATAAAATAAGAGGAGGGATCAAAGAACTTTCCCTGACCCACAAGTCCACTCCACCACTCTGCCACATTTGAGTCTCCTGTTAAAGCATGAATCACCCAAATTACATTTGATCGATCTGTATTTAAGCTTCCGTAAGTGGTGTAAGCCAAGTTGAACTCGGGGAGATGCTCCCCGGATTCAAGTGGCAAGGGTAAGTGTGAATGGAACGACTCTTTAGTCATAGAAATAGACTCAAAAGGGGTTTTTAGATTCATTGATGGAATTACAGTTTTTCGAAAGCTTGTTCCAAATCCGCTTTAATATCCTCAATATGCTCAATTCCACAGGATATTCTAAGTAGGTTAGGCGTCACTCCTGATGCAGCTTGTTCATCATCTGAAAGTTGTTGGTGAGTCGTTGCAGATGGTTGGATGATCAATGTTTTCGCATCACCCACATTGGCGAGATGAGAGATCAACTGAAGACTATTGATCAGATTTGAAGTAGCCGCTTTATCTCCTTTGACCTCAAAACTCAAAACTCCTCCAAAACCATTTTTAAGGTATTTTTTGGCCAAAGTATGGTAAGAAGATGATTCTAAACCTGGATAATTTACTTTCTGTACTTTAGGATGGGCTTCAAGCCATTTTGCTAAAGCCAACGCATTTTCTACTGTTCGCTGCACACGTAATGAAAGTGTCTCAACGCCTTGTAAAAGAAGAAATGAATTGAAGGGACTAATTGCAGGTCCAAAATCGCGAAGGCCTTCTACACGTGCACGAATAGCGAAAGCAATATTGGGTAATCCTAAAGGGTTATTTTCTCCGAAAACCTCCCAAAAGTTCAATCCATGATATCCTTCTGATGGTTCAGAAAATTGCTTATACTTCCCATTTCCCCAATTGAAATTTCCTCCATCAACAATAATTCCACCAACCGACGTGCCATGACCACCTATCCATTTGGTAGCTGAACTGGTTACAATGTTTGCTCCATGTGCTAATGGCTTAAATAAATAACCACCCGCACCGAAGGTATTATCTACAACCAAAGGAATATCATACTTCTTGGCAACCGCTGCGATCGCTTCAAAATCGGGGACATTAAACTCAGGGTTACCAATAGTTTCAATATAAATCGCTTTGGTACGATCATCAATTAACGCTTCGAAAGCAGCAGCTTCATGACCTTTTGCAAAGCGAGCCTCAATACCAAGTCGCTTAAAAGCTACTTTAAATTGGTTATAGGTACCTCCATAGAGGTAGGTGGTAGAAATCAGATTATCACCAGCTTCTAAGATGTTATTTAAAGCTAAAAATTGGGCAGCCTGACCAGAACTTGTTGCTACGGCAGCAACTCCACCTTCCAACGCAGCAATCCTCTTTTCGAAGACATCCGTTGTAGGATTCATGATACGGGTGTAGATATTACCAAATTCCTTGAGCCCAAATAGATTTGCACCATGCTCTGCAGAGTTAAACACGTAAGAGGTCGTCTGGTAAATAGGAACTGCTCGGGAATTAGTAGTAGGATCTGGTTCTTGACCAGCATGCAGCTGAAGTGTTTCGAATCGATAATTAGTAGACATAGTAAAAGAGGTTTGAAAGTTGAGATTGTAAAATAAAATAGTCAAAGAATCACATCTGAAAAAAAATCAGCACATGAAAATAGCCGAAAGCTTATAATCCGGTTTGTAAAATCGAGAATGAAAAAGAGGCTTAAATCCAGAGTGCATTTTGCAGAGAATTTATAGATCCAAATAAGAATAGCCTATTTGGCAGGAATTGGCACCTTGGACTTTCCAGGTTGCCAGAGGGTCGATGAGCCTGTCTCTCGCCTCTTCTGTATAAATCCAGGCACTTAAAAGTGATAGGATACGTAAATAAAGAAACAGAATAAAGAAAATCAAAACGATTCCCCCTTCCTTTTTAAAACTTTTTTTGTTGATTATCCGAGTTGATCAAAATCGTAACGAAATATCGGATCTATTTTTTCAAAATCTGGCTCAATAGTGATCAATTCATTTATCAATCCATCACCAAGTCCATATACCCAACCATGAATCTCCGGAGCTTTTCTGACTTTCCACGCATTTTGAATAATTGAGGTTTTCACTAAATCTCTACACTGCTCAATCACATTAAGCTCAACGAGTTTATTGACTCTATCTTCCGGATCTTTCACATCGTCCACTTCTTTTTGGTGAATCTTATAAACCTCTTTAATATTTCTAAGCCATTTGTTGATCAACCCTAGGTTACTATTACTAAAAGCCGCACCAATTCCACCACAACCATAGTGACCGCAGACTATGATATGGTCGACCTTCAATATTTTCACGGCATACTCAAGCACTGAAAGCATATTTAGATCTGTATGGACGACCATATTAGCAATATTTCTGTGAACGAAGATATCTCCGGGAGGAGTACCGGTAATCTCATTTGCAGGAACCCTACTATCGGAACATCCGATCCATAGGAACTTTGGAGATTGTCTGCTCTCTAATCTTTTAAAGAAATCTTTGTCAGCGGCTATCCTCTCTTTTGACCAAGCTTTGTTTTGAAGTAAAAGTTTATCGTAGGCATTCATGCAGGTTCTTTGTTAAGTTTAAAATTAAAGCCATCCAATAATACAGTAATGTTTTTATCAGCTGAAGTTTCTATATAATCATTTAATACTTCTTGAATGTCGTGATCAATAAATTCCGCATTGTGAGCATTGATGATTACCGTGGATCCTTTAGGAATTTTTGATAGTTCTTTCATCAGCAAGGCTTTGTTAAGAAAAGAAACATCTTTTTGAAGTTTCACGAGGTAATTACCCTTCCTTTCAGTCACATCAACGGAGTGCACAAAGTTTGTTTTGACAACGAAAACTAATCCAAACACCAATCCTATTCCGATTCCTACCAAAAGATCCGTTAATAAAATTGCTACCACTGTCACCAAGAAAGGAATAAACTGATCCCAACCATTTTTATATATTCTTATGAAAATCGAAGGTTTAGCTAGCTTATAACCTACTAAAAACAAAACTGCTGCTAAGCAACTCAACGGAATCATATTCAAGATAGTCGGAATACTCAAAACCAGAATCATCAACAATACCCCGTGAAAAATCGCTGACATTTTTGTTCGGGCACCAGAGGAAATATTTGCAGTACTGCGTACAATCACCGCGGTGGTGGGCAGACCACCTATTAATCCTGAAAGTGTGTTACCTATGCCTTGTGCTATCAGTTCTCTACTTGGTGGCGTAATCCTTTTACGGGGATCAAGCTTGTCAGCAGCATCGATGCTAAGTAATGTTTCCAAACTTCCGATTATTGCAATAGTGACGGCTACGATCCAAAATGTTCCTTCACCGATCATTGAGAAATCTGGAAAAACTAAAAGGTTTGAAATTTCACCCAAATTTTCCAAAACTGGTATTTTTACCAAATGGTTACCGGTAAGCTTCCATTCAGGCTTCCAGATCACGTAAAATTCATTTATCACAATTCCTGAAATGACCGCCCACAATGCACCGGGTATAGTGCCAAATATTTTGTGGTCCTTGATTCGAGGCCTATCAAAAAAAATCAAAATTCCAATTGCAATTAGAACAATAGGTATTGCTCCAGGACTGAAGAATTGGAAGGCATACCAAATTTCTGAAAATGTATTATGACTATCTGCTTGAAGAAATGTCTCATCTCCCATGGCATCTACATCGTAGCCAAGCGCATGAGGAATTTGTTTCAAAATTAAAATTAATCCAATAGCTGCAAGCATACCCTTGATGACAGCGTGGGGAAAATAATGACCTATTATTCCAGCTTTAAGAATGCCTAAAGTCAGTTGAATCAATCCTGCAACGACCAGAGTTGCTAGAAATAATTCAAAAGTCCCCATACTATTAATGGAATTTAATACGATTACTGTTAATCCCGCCGCTGGACCACTTACACCTACGTGTGAACCGGAAATTGCTCCAATTACAATACCCCCAATAATTCCAGCGATCAACCCAGACATTGGTGGGGCCCCACTGGCAATTGCTATTCCAAGACAAAGTGGCAAGGCAACTAAGAAAACCACAAGACTGGATTTTAAATCATATTTTAAATTACTTCCGAAAAGGTTTTTCATTCATGGGATTTTTAAAATCACTTCTGGTAAAATAGAAAATCCTTAACAAAGACAGGAGGGTTTGATGAGATAATTATTACTGTTATATTAGTTTATGAGA
The DNA here is from genome assembly GCA_017858365.1 of Algoriphagus sp. Taxonomy (GTDB): domain Bacteria; phylum Bacteroidota; class Bacteroidia; order Cytophagales; family Cyclobacteriaceae; genus Algoriphagus. The sequence continues at coordinate 15,748 of JAFMBQ010000032.1, forward strand.
AGTTTGATCGCTGTATCCATTTTTTCAAAATCAAAAGATTTGATGGCTTTATTCATTTTCTCTTCAATAGCATCCAGCGATAGATTACCAATGCTACCCTCATGGGTGTGATTCAATTTGCTTTGATCTGGTGAAAAATTTCCTTTTTCAATATCACTTCCAACTTGCTTATAAGCATCCCGGAAAGGAATTCCTTGAAGGACTAATTCATTGACTACTTCGACTGAGAACAAGTGCTTATAAAATGGGTCTTTCAGGATGTTTTCTTTGATTTTGATTGATTTGAGCATGAAAGTGCTCATTTCCAAGCAAGATTTTAGAGTGGCTAAGCCAGGAAAAATCTCTTCTTTTAGCAATTGAAGATCGCGGTGATAACCAGTGGTTGTATTCGTAAGCAATAGACTAACAGTATTAGGGATTGCCTGAATCTGATTTGTTTTGGCTCGAATCAATTCAAAAACATCTGGATTCTTTTTATGTGGCATGATGCTACTTCCTGTGGTCAACTCGTCTGGAAAAGACACAAAAGCAAAATGTTGATTCATAAAAACACAGATATCAGCTGCCATTCGATTCAGTGTCGCCGCGAGTCCTGACATGGCAAAAGCAAGTGTTCGTTCAGTTTTTCCCCTACTATTCTGGGCATTGATCACATTGTGATGAAGATCAGCAAAGCCTAGAAGCTCAGTGGTCATAGTTCGGTTAAGTGGAAAACTTGATCCGTAGCCAGCCGCAGAACCTAGTGGATTTTTATTGGAAAGATCAAATGCAGCCTGCAAAAGTCCTAAATCTTCAGAAAGTCCCTCGGCAATCGAAGAAAACCATAAGCCAAAGGAAGAAGGCATAGCTAGCTGTGTATGGGTATACCCAGGCATTAAATCTCCCTTATGCTTTTCTGACAGTTTGAGTAATAAATCAAAAAGTATTGAAGTTTCTTCTACCAATTCACGGATTGCTGCTCGATAATAGAGCTTTAAATCCACCAAAACTTGGTCGTTACGGCTTCTACCAGAATGAAGCTTTTTACCAACATCTCCAAATCGTTCAGTCAACAGGAACTCAACTTGCGAATGCACATCTTCAACGCCTGGAGCGATTTCAAATTGGCCTTTTTCGATTTCAAAATAAATAGCTTTCAAGCCATTTTGAAGTTGATCATTTTCGGCTTTTGTCAGTAAACCAATCGTGCTCAGCATTTGTGCGTGCGCCATCGATCCAAGCACATCAAAAGGAGCTAAAATCAAGTCAAACTCAGGGTCACGACCTATCGTGAATGATTCCACTTCTTTTTTATTACCGACTTCTTTTTGCCAAAGCTTCATCTTAAATCTTGTTTTTTAATAATTCAGAATAGGATTTTAGAAAATTGATATAGCCATCAATTCCTTCTTGAATCTCATTCAAATAAATAAATTCATCTGCCGTATGAGAACGTGCAGAGTCTCCCGGCCCCATTTTAAGAGACGGAAATGGAATCAAAGCCTGATCCGAAAGGGTAGGACTTCCATAAGTTTTCAAGCCTATTTGAGTGATCACCTGCCAAGCTAAATGGTCTTTTTCCAATCGAGAAGATTGTAAACGCAAAGATCTGGGTGTCAAGGTCGCATTCAAGGCAGCACCTAATTCATTCAGTGCTTCTTCCAAGCTATACGCATCAGTCACCCGGACATCCAAAACAAACTCACAAAGATCCGGTACCACATTATGCTGCTGTCCGGCATGAATGACTGTGGCAGAAACTTTAGTATCTCCCAGAAAGTCTGATTTTCGCTTAAATTGAAATGTTTTGACTTTCTGAAGGTCTTCTAAAGCTAAATAAATCGAATTAACTCCTTCTTCACGCGCCGCATGACCAGCTATTCCAACTGTTTTGGCATCAATGACCATCAGTCCCTTTTCTGCTACAGCGACATCCATCAAAGTGGGTTCTCCCACGATTGCTAAATCACAGGGCGGAAGTTGTTCAATGACTGATGAAATCCCATTTTTTCCTGATATCTCTTCTTCAGCGGAAGCAATTAGGATTAAATTGAATGGTAAATCCTGCTCATGGAAATAACAGAATGTGCTGATTAAACTGACGAGGCATCCACCTGCGTCATTACTTCCTAAACCAAACAACTTCCCTTCTTCAATTAAAGGGAAAAATGGGTCTAAGGTATATCCAGAGTTAGGCTTCACCGTGTCATGATGAGAATTCAACCAGATTGTAGGCTTTTTGCGATCATAAGGAGCAGCAAAAGCCCAAATATTATTCCCCGATCGCTCTACTGAAACGTCTCGGGTGATCAAGAAATCTTCAATTAACTCGGATGTAGCACGCTCTGCAGTGGAAAAAGAAGG
>JAFMBQ010000426.1 GCA_017858365.1 Algoriphagus sp.
ACCAGGAACTTGCTCTTGATTGGTGAGAAAATCTAAAAAGGTGATAGAATCAAAGAAATAGGTTTTCTCTTGAGCAACTACTACCTGCGAACTTACCATTAGGACTAAAAGTAACCCAAGCAGTTTTTGCTTAGTAAAAAATACCACTTTACTTACTGGAGTATTCTTTTGACCCGAATAGCGAGCTCGTTCGGATTAAATGGTTTTGGAATAAAATCAGAAACTCCAAGGTGAAATGCCTCAAGTACCACCGCCTCTTCCTCACCAAGTGAGCTCAGTACGATGATGGGAGTTTGGGGTCTTTCTTTTCGTGCATGATGTATTATCTCGATGCCATTTTTAAATGGGATCATCACATCGGTTATAATCAGATCAAGCTTTTGGGTATTAATTGCATGAATACCTTCGTTGCCATCCTTGACCAAAATGGTTTCATAACCCTCTTTATTTAACCGAAATTCGACCAAACTTGAGATAAGCATATCATCTTCAATCAGTAGTATTTTTTTCATAGCGTAGCCAATAGTGCCAATAAAGATAGTATCTCTAGCACAAATCAAATACTATTTTACCAGCCAAATAAATTTGAAAAACAGGTCTAAGCTTTCCCACTAATCAAAGTGTTGTTTATCTATTAAAAGATGCCATTGATCAAAAAATAGGTGTGAAAAAATAAATCCTAAAGGATTCCGAATTCTCATGTATTAGCTTGCTTACCTATAAAAAACCAATCAAATGAATAAATTAATTCGATCAAAGGAGTTTAACTAATCGCTTTTGAATTGTCTTATTTTATAAAATAATTATCAACCTAATCATTACTTATGAAAAGAACGCTACTCAAAGCAAGTGTGATTTGCATGATGCTTGGTGGCTGGATGATTTCCTCGGTAGGCTTTGCCCAAAGCGACCCTACTGGAAAGAAAAGAATCACTAGCTCTTATGCAATTACCAATGCTACAGTTTTTACAGAACCTGGAAAAGCTGGTGTAAAATCAACTATTCTCATCCAAGATGGAGTCATCGCAGGAGTCGGAACCAATCTTAGCATACCTAAAGAAGCAAAGCTAATTGCCGGAGATTCCTTATTTATATATCCAGGCTTCATTGATGGAGCTAGTAGTGCAGGGATCACCAAACCTAAAGATCCTGAAAGACCTGAAAACTTTGTTTCTTCTAATCCCCCTGACGAAATCGCTGGTATTACACCATGGAGATCAGCAGTGGACCAATTTGCTATGGATAGCAAAGTAGAAGATCTGCGAAAAAGTGGATTCACTGTACTCCAAATCGTCCCTGAAGGCGGGATGATAGCTGGAAAAGCTGCTATTGTTGTTTTAGGACATGAGACTTCTTCCAATTTGATTAAGGAAAATACGGCATTAGCGGCCAGCTTTAGAGGTAGTCGAGGAATGTACCCAGGTACAGCTGCAGGCGTAATGGCAAAGTTTCGAGATGTCTACAAAAATGCAGAACTGACCAAAATCAATTCGGATAAATATTCTTCAGTCTCTGGAGTAAAAAGACCAGCTATTGATGACACCTTCTTAGGAATGAAAGAAGTGATTTCTAAATCAACTCCTGTTATGTTCTCAGCATCCTCGGAATTAGAAATCAGAAGAGCTCTGAAGCTTCAAAAAGAACTAGGATTCAATTTGATCTTGACAGACTTGGAAAACTATGAAGGCGTAATTCCTGAAATGAAGTCTGCTGGTGTTAAAATTTTGATTAAAGCTGAAGTTCCAGAGGACAAAGCGATAAAAGCTCAAAAGGAAGATGCGTCGGAAGATGTAAAAGCTCAATATGCACGTGTCAAGGAATCCTTTGATAAAGCAATCGCCCAAGCTGGCAAATTGGAAGTAGCAGGTATCCCATTTTCCTTCACTACTGTAGGAGTAAAGTCCGGTGATATCGGTAAATCTTTGAAGACTATGATAGATAATGGTTTATCCGAGACTGCTGCTTTGGCTGCTCTCACTACCAATCCTGCTGCTATGATGGGACTAAGCAGAGAATTAGGAACCATCGAAAAAGGCAAAATGGCCAATTTGGTTTTGACCACTGACACACTTTTCAAAGAAGATTCCCAGATCAAGCATGTCATCGCTGATGGGTACCTCTTTGACTATGAGATCAAGGCTAAGAAAAAAGCAGCCGAAGCTGGAAATGAAACTAAGGGTATCAAAATTGCCGGAAATTGGGATTATATCACAGAAAGCCCCGCCGGTAGTGGTGCTGGCGTGGTATCGATTAAGAAAGAAGGAAACGACTATGTAGGAACAATCACTTATGATGATCCAGCAGGATCTGGTAAGGCTACAGCACCTATCAAAGACGTAAAATTGGACGGAAGCTCACTTTCATTCGCTTTTGATGTCAATGCAGAAGGAATGGCCATTGTTGTGGAAATTTCCGGTACTGTTAACGGGGTTTCCTTGGATGGAACTATGTCCGTTGGTCAATTTGGTTCATTTCCTTTCGAAGCGACGCTCACTCCATCTCTAACTGCAAAATTGTAAAGACATGAATAAGATAAATTATTTTCTAGTTGCACTTTTGGGACTGAGTTTTTCATTTGCCTCAGCTCAAACTCCAAAAGGCAGTGTATTAATTAAGAACGCAACAGTACTTACTGTCACCAAAGGAACCCTTCAGAATACTGATGTTTTGGTTCAAGATGGAATCATCAAAAAGGTAGGCGCAAATCTATCCGCACCTGCTGGAGTGGAGACTGTAGACGCTACAGGTAAATATTTGATGCCGGGGATTATCGATGCACACTCTCACGTAGGACTTGATGTGGTCAATGAGGCTACCTCTCCGATCACCTCAGAAGTTCAAATGAAAGATGTGGTCAATCCAACTGAAATTGGGATCTACCGAGCGTTAGCTGGTGGGGTAACGGTCTCGCATGCAATGCACGGTTCTGCAAACGTAATTGGTGGTCAAAATGCAACGTTGAAGCACAGATGGGGCACGAAAAATCCAAATGATATCATCATGATGGATGCTCCCCGAACGATCAAATTTGCATTGGGTGAAAATCCAACTCGTGTTCATGGACGTGGGAATGGAATTCAGCCTAGAAGTAGAATGGGTGTGGAAGCTGTAATCCGAAATGGATTTAACGAAGCAATCCAATACCAAAAAGCGTGGGCAGATTACAATTCTGCTTCTGCTCAAAAAGGGAATACTGCAACTGCACCAAAATACAACGAGCGTCTTCAAACCCTTGCTGATATTTTGGATGGAAAAATCATCATTCACTGTCACTCCTATCGTGCTGATGAGATTTATATGTTGATCAACGTAGCTCGGGATTTCAATATCTCCAAACTTGTTTTTCAGCATACCAATGAAGGTTTCAAAGTAGCTCCAGAAATCGCAAAGTATACCATGGGTGCGTCGGTCTTCGCAGACTGGTGGGCTTATAAATTTGAAGTGTATTATTCTACTGCTTTCAATGCGGCTATCTTGAATGCAAATGGAGCTATCACCTCGATCAATTCTGATTCTGCTGAGCTTATCCGTCACCTGTATCATGAAGCTGCCAAAACACAGCGCTATGGTGGAATGACCGATGATGAGTCTTTAGCGATGATCACCATTAATCCAGCTCGTCAACTTGGGATTTCTGAGTTGGTAGGATCAATTGAAGAAGGAAAGCAAGGTGATTTGGTGATTTTTGATTCACATCCCCTTTCTGTTTATACTGTTCCTCAAATGACTTTCGTGGATGGTGTAAAATACTTCGATATTAAAGAAGATAAGAATGATCAGCGCTTGACTGTAAGTCCTACAGAGATGGTAGAGGATGTTTACCTCCATCAGCAAACGGAGCGCTGTATGCAGGATACGGAACATCTTTTTGAGATGGCCGGCACTTTATTCAATCAAAATTAATCACCCCGAAAAATCGAAGACATGAAAAGTATATCAAAAACCTTTTTCGCCTTCTTGATCGCGCTAGTGCCGATTATGGCTATGGCACAGATCGACGGGGAGTTTATCAAACCCCGAACAGGCAAATTCTTATTGAAAAATGCAACGGTAGTAACCATTACCAAAGGCACTTTGAATAATACTTCAGTACTGGTAGAAAACGGTAAAATCCAGGAAA
>JAFMBQ010000427.1 GCA_017858365.1 Algoriphagus sp.
TTGCCAATCCATTTATCCGACATGAATTGAAATCAATTGCATTAAATAGCATCTCTAAATTCAAAGTTCGAGTGCTCCCCTCTTTGCTTTCTTATTGGGAGAAAAATCAGTCTTGGCCCCAAAACCTGAGTTTGGGCTTTGCTGCCCTTCTTCTTTTCTACAAAGGAAATTTCAACGAGGAAACTCTTCCGGTAAATGATGATCCAGAAGTGATTTCCTTTTTTTCCTCAGCTTGGAAAAACCCAAGCTTAACAGATACTTTAAAAGAAATTTGTGCTAATGAAAGTCTTTGGGGGGCAAATTTAGCAAGCTATGAGGGATTGATCACCGAGTTGGAGAAGAGTATTCATCAAATTCTTAGCTCATCCAAACCCTAGGGTCTTGGCGTAGGAGCTGAACCAATGCGCCATATAAAGCTGGGTGATATTCAAAAAAGGACTTTGGACGTTCGAAGAAATTCTCCAAAACCACGGCGAAAAACTCATGCTCATTAAGACTTGCAGATTCTCTTAAGAAAGAGCCATTTCCAGCTGCGATTTTAACCATTTCGGGAGAAACCCATTGCTGATAGGCATTCCAGGCTTCCGGGTTAAAGAACTCACTTTCTCCATTGTAATAAATCTGATTTTCTAATTTGAGTGCATGCGCGATCTCATGAATCCCAAGATTGACTCCATCATGACTGTCTTTCATCCCGTCTAAAAAACAGGACCACGAGACAACTATAATCCCATATTTTGGATTCACCTCGCCTCGATGATAGCTCTTGGTGATTGAGCTGTAATAGGCATTAGGATAAATCAGGATTTTACTAAAATGAGGAAGACGAATTCGCTTCCAACCAAAAGTCACCATCACAATCGTGGCTCCAATCAAAATCTCCATCTCCGAAGTAACTTCTTCAATCCCCCCTCTTCCCACAAATTCCTTTACGGAGAGAATCCGGGATAGCTTCTGCTTAAACTCCTCACGATGGCTAGGTGTGAGATTTTTGAAATAAGGAAATGAACGATCTAAAATTTGGATATCCTCCTTGCTTAGCCTCCTTGGATAGATATTAGCCCTAGCCTCCTGAAGCCACCAACTAACACGACTGAAATACTTTGCTTGCTGTACCATATAAAGGAAAAAATGGCAGAAACCTAAAGGTAACTGCCATCTACAATTTTTGCAATCAGGAAATTATCTTGCGTAGTTCACCGCTCGCATTTCACGGATTACTGTGATTTTAATCTGACCGGGATATTGCATTTCTTTTTCGATCTTTTGAGAAATATCGAAGGAAAGCTTTCCTGCCGTAGCATCATCCACGTTGTCCGCATCTACCAATACTCTCAATTCACGACCTGCCTGCATTGCAAAGCATTTATTCACGCCATCAAAGCTCAAAGCTAATTCTTCCAAATCCTTCAAACGCTTGATGTAGCTATCCATCACTTCTCTTCTGGCACCTGGTCGAGCTCCGGAAATCGCATCACAGGCCTGAACTATCGGTGAGATCATCGTAGTCATTTCGATCTCGTCATGGTGAGCTCCGATCGCATTACAGATTTCAGGATGTTCTTTATAGCGTTTCGCCAGTTCCATTCCCAGCACTGCGTGAGGAAGTTCTTGTTCTTCATGCCATACTTTTCCAATATCATGAAGCAATCCTGCCCGCTTAGCAAGTTTAGCATTTAGGCCCATCTCTGCGGCCATGGTAGCGCAAAGCTTGGCTACTTCTCTTGAGTGCTGCAATAGATTCTGGCCATAAGAAGAACGATATCTCATACGACCTACCATTCGGATCAGTTCAGGATGAAGACCATGAATACCAAGATCAATACAGGTTCGTTCGCCGATTTCGACAATTTCTTCTTCGATGTTTTTCTCGGTTTTAGCCACTACTTCTTCAATTCGAGCAGGGTGGATTCTTCCATCTTGTACCAATCTATGAAGAGAAAGTCTTGCTATTTCTCTTCTAACGGGATCAAATCCAGAAATAATGATCGCTTCGGGGGTATCGTCTACGACAATTTCAACACCGGTAGCTGCTTCCAGCGCCCTGATGTTTCTTCCCTCTCTACCGATGATTTTCCCTTTGATATCATCGCTTTCGATGCTAAATACAGACACACAATTTTCTACAGCATGCTCTGTAGCAGTCCGCTGTATCGTATCTAATACAATTTTCTTAGCCTGCTTAGTTGCTGTTAATTTAGCTTCATCGAGAATGTCTTTGATCTGAGAAGAAGCCTTAGAATGCGCCTCTTCAGTGAGCATTTTGACTAATTCTTCCCTTGCTTCCTCTCGAGATTGGTTTGCTACTTTTTCTAAATCAGCGATGCGTTGATTAGTAATCCGATCAAGCTCATCCTTTTTCACCTGGACGGAATGGAGTTGAGCAGTAAGATTTTCTTTTTTGCTATCTAACTCTGCTTCTTTTCGCTTCACTTGCTCCAGCTCTTTCGATACTTGCTGCTCGCGCTGCTTTACTTTATTCTCGTTGGTGATGATGATGTTCTTTTTGGAATTCATCTCCTCGTCAAACTCTGATTTCAGCTTCAGATATTTTTCTTTCGACTCTAGAATTCGCTCTTTTTTGATCGATTCAGCATTGATCTCAGCCTCACGAAGCATGGATTTCACCTTTTCTTTGGTCTCTTCCTCCAGCTTTGCATTCTTGTTTTTAATCAGTGCACCTGCAATCGCAGCTCCCGCGCCAGTTCCAATTAAGGCTGCCAGGACAATATATAGTATGTCTCCCATAGGTTTTTTTAAGTTATATCACCTCGTGAGAATCTGAAAAGTCTAAGAAATAAGTGGCAATAATTACAGTGCTTTTTCCAAAAGCATACTGATATGAGAAATACTGGATTTTATCTGTTCGCTATCCCCCGCGTTTATTTCTTTGGTCTCTAAGGACTCCACCATGCAGTCAAACGCAACCATTGCTAATAAATCTTGGGTATCATCCAGTCCAAATTCATCTTTATATTTTCTCAATTTTTCATTGATCAACTTGCCGGCATGCCTGATTTTGGATTCATCCTCAATCTTGACGCGCATAGGATATTCACGATCCCCTATCTTAAGTTTGATGGCTAATGTTTGCATATCAATCTGATAAATAGGTGATCAAATGGTCGATTTCTTGTATATAATTATTGATTAAGTCACTCATTTCGGTCGAATCTCCTGGACTCACCGGTCGGTTCTCCGCAATGTTACTAATTTTAATCTTATTTTTAAAATGTTCGATTTCCTGCTCTTTTTCAGCCAATGATTGATTTACGCTTGCCAAATTCATCTTCAATTGCTGGTTTTCTTCAGTCAATTCCGACAATTTTTTACTAGCCTGAATCGCCAGTTTTTCCAGTTTTTGCAGTTCCTCTTGAATCATTTCTATGTACGGATCAATGCTCCTACCTCATTTTCGAAGGCTTGAATCAATTTACTCATTGTTTTGTCAATTACCTTATCTGTCAGTGTATTTTCATGATCCTGAAGGTGAAAACTCAATGCGTAGGCCTTCTTTCCAGCATCAATTTTATCTCCTTGATAGACATCGAAGACTCCCACTCGTTGCAACAATCTTCCTCCTGATTTCAAAGCTACTTTCTTTACTCGATCATAGGAAACAGACCTATCAATTACTAATGAGAGATCTCTTCTGACCTCAGGGAATTTTGAAATCTCCTGATACTTCTTCAGCCCTGCAGCTTTTTTGCAAAGTAAATCCCAGTTCAACTCTGCAAACCATACTTCCTGACGAACCTCAGCAAGCTTCAGTGACTTATCTTCTACCAAACCGACTTCACCAAGAACCTTCTCTCCCAGCTTCAATTGTAAGGCATATTCGAACGGTGCACCTTCGACCATACTTACTTCACCAAGGTCTATATTAAGAATCAAGAGAATATTCTCTACGGTTGCATAGAGATCTGAAAAAGCAAAATTCTTTGAAGGTTCAATCCAACTTTCTGCAGATTTTTTCCCAGAGAGGAAAATTGCCAATCTTCTACTTTCAGCATACCCATTTTCTTCCTTGTTATAAACTGTGCCGAATTCAAAATATTTCAAATCCGTCTGCCTTCTATTGATATTTCGCACCAAAACTTCCAATCCAGAATACAAT
>JAFMBQ010000428.1 GCA_017858365.1 Algoriphagus sp.
AATTAATGAGAAAAATTATCAAATAACCCTTGCCTGATCCATAAGAATATCGGGACATTCTCCAGTGTAAGAAATTTTCTCATGGGCATTTCGTGTGATTATATTTTTTTTTCAATGTTCACATAGCCTGCCCCGAACTTTTTTCGTGGGAATATCGCATGGTTAATGATCATCTCAGTGTGTGACTTTCTAGGCATGCTTGGTTTCATAACTCAAAGGATGCCATCGTCGGCGAAGCTAAAGTAGCCATGATCTGTAAAAATCACATGATCTAAGACAGGTAAATCCAATTCTCGTCCGATTTTCACCATTCGCTCTGTTAATCGCTTGTCCTGCTCTGAAGGTTTTAAGTTACCGCTTGGATGATTATGAACCAGAATGATGGATTGAGCCAAATGTTCCAGGGCCACTTTAAAAACCACCTTGGTATCTACAACCGTTCCAGCAGTCCCTCCTTGTGAGACCAAATGCTTCTTTAACACTTGGTTAGAGCGAGAGAGCAAAAGCAGGTAAAAATGTTCGACTTGCTCATCAAACAGTTCAGGCTTCATCAGTTCATAAATATCTCTAGAGCAGGTGATTTTTGTTTTGACTTGAGGTCCAGAATCCTTTCGTCTCCTACCGAGTTCCATGGCAGCGACAATTGAAATCGCTTTCGCCTCACCTATTCCCTTGAATTTTTTTAAATCTTGGATGGAAAGTCTTGCAAGATTCGCCAGATCATGATTTACAGACGAGAGAATATGCCTGGAAAGGTCGATTGCACTCATTGAAGGCGTGCCAGATCCGATCAGAATTGCGATTAGTTCCGCATCTGAAAGTACTGATTTCCCTTTCAACAGGAGCTTTTCTCGCGGACGATCCGCTTCGGCGAGTTCAGAGATTTTGATAGAGGTGAATGTATTCATATAGCTCTTAAAAAGTTTAAACTAAAGCTACTAACAATTGGGCATAAAAAAACCCTGACAAGCAGGGTTTTAGAGAATTTAATTCTAGAAATTAAGCTATTGCCGCTACGACCTTAGCCAATCTTGATTTCTTGTTGCTCGCGTTGTTCTTGTGAATGACGTTCTTCTTAGCTAATTTATCCAACATCGAAACCACTTTCTTATAAAGCTCAGACGCTTCTACCTTGTCAGTTGAAGCCTTCAATCTTTTGATGAAAGTACGAGTTGTTTTAGCTTGATATCTGTTTCTCAAACGCTTTGCTTCGTTAGCACGAATTCTCTTTAGAGCTGATTTGTGATTTGCCATATCTGTTATTAAATAAAATTTCTTTGTGTTCCCTTGTTCCGAATCGGAGTGCAAAGCTATTGTAATTTATTAAGTCTGCCAAAAGATTTTAAAACATTCCTTAGAAACTTACTTTGGCGGACCCAATAATCTTTGCTAATTCCTCAGATCTGTCGGCGAAGATAGCCATAAAATCAGGGCATATCAGAATAAGAATTTGATTATTTTTAGTGATGGTAACTTTTATATTCTGGCTAATTCCTTCAATTTTTGTTTCGGAGCCAATCACTCCTTGGGGATTTTACGCACATTCATTGATCAATCGAATGGCTGTTTTCTCGCTTCCACCTGAACTAATTGGTTTATATAAGTCAGAAATACAATTCATTACGGAAAAAGCAGTCAACCCAGACCGAAGAAGATATGCCGTGGAAGGTGAAGCTGAAAAACACTACATCGATCTGGATCATTATGGCGATAGCGCCCTGCTTTTCTTACCAATTTACTGGAATGACGCCATTGAAAAAATCTCAGAAGATTCACTTCGGGCCAATGGAATCGGACCCTGGTCAGCTTATTTGACTTTTATCAGTCTGACCAAAGCCTTTGAAAATAAAAATAAGGCTGCCATTTTAAGACTTTCCGCGGATTTAGGCCATTACCTAGGAGATCTGAATGTGCCGCTCCACACCACGAAGAATTATAATGGTCAACTGACAGGTCAAAATGGAATTCATGGATTTTGGGAAAGTCGAATTACGGAACTTCAAGCCACTGACTATGCGCTTTGGGTCGGAAAATCGGACTATGTAGAAAAGCCGCAGCAAGCGATCTGGGCTGCTGTGGCCGATGCTCATTCGCAAGTTGATTCCGTGCTTCGGGTTGAGAAGGAATTGACTTTGGCTTATCCAGAAGATCAAAAATACAGTTATGAGGAGCGAAACGGACTAACCGTTCGCGTGTATTCCCGAGAATTCACCGAAGCTTATGCAATTGCGCTTAATGGCCAAGTACAGCGACAAATGAAAAAGTCCATCAAGATGATTGCTGACTTTTGGTATACCGCCTGGATCAATGCAGGCCAGCCCGATTTAAGTACTTTTTCTAAAGAATCGGTAGAGGAGGAAGTTATAGTGCCTAATTCAAAGATTAAAGCCAGAGACCACTGAAAATCTGAGAAACCCTTCAAGGGCTTCAAGTCCCTTGAAGGGTTGTAAATAACTATTCAGTTAAAATAACTTTCACTAGTATGCCCAGACCTACAATAAGAAATACCATAGAAAAGGGAGTTTATTCATGTCTAATTTGAAAAGGAAAAAGATAGATAGTGACTCATATTTCACAAGATGCATCACATACATCCATCAAAACCCTGCTCATCATGGCTTTGTGAAAGACTTTACAAAGTGGAAACATAGCTCTTGGAAGGCCTTCTTTTCTGAGAAACAAACACATTTAGAAAGAGAAAAAGTCTTAGAATGGTTTGGAGGAAAAGAAGAGATGATAACTGATCATCGGCAATCGATAGATTTGGATATTGATGGGGATGAGGGATGAGGGATAGTTAACTTAGAACCCTCCGAATTACTTCCAACCCTCCGAGGGTTTTGAAACCCTCGGAGGGTATCATGAATTCAAATACCACTCAATCGCCCTCCCAATTCTCCGGAATGTATTTTTAAATACTTCCTCTTTTTCCTCTAAGAGTGTTACCCGGAAGCCTCTCAAATCCGAGCAGAAGGAAGAAATCGGAACCACACAGATTCGCTCGGATACTAATAAAAAATAAACAAATCGTTTATCTAATGGCATGGCAGAATCAGTCAGCCAAGTATCCAGCAAGGCTTGCAGTTTTGAATCTGCAATTGGTAGTTTTTGAGTTGGATGAAGTAACTCCTCGTCAAAGACAATGGTATTGTAAAAAGCACCTTGGGTGGGATTGAATTTGATTCCGGCAATATCTCCCAGGATTTCCGTCATCCATTCGCTTCGCCTGCCGATCTGTTCATTCGCATGCTTTCGGTAGGCGTGATATTCAGGATGGCTCATGATTTTGGGTATTGCCAGCTGAGGCAAAATCGTAGAGCAAACCTCTATCATCTTGGCATTCTCAAGCGTCTGGCAGAGTTTAGAAAATTCAGTTGAAACCTCACGATTATAAAATTCCATCCAACCGCATCGTGCTCCTGGCCATGGAAATTCTTTGGAAATCCCTTTTAGCGAAATCGCAGGTCGGTTTCCAATCACCTCCGAAAGACCCACTGCTGTAATCCCATTGTAGGTGATATTTTGATAAATCTCATCGGCAATCAATAGCAAGTTGAACTCGGCCGCAATCTTCACAAAACCTTCAAGTACTTCGCGCGGATAAACCATTCCTGTTGGATTATCCGGGTTGATAATCAGGATACCGACGATGGCTGGATTATACTTGACTTTCAGATACAAATCTTCCATATCAGGAAGCCATTGATTGTCAGGGTCAAGTTTATAGGTGATTGGAGCGGTATTAGCATGCGCAGCCTCCGCGGAACTATGCGTAGAATAAGCTGGAGAAGGTCCAATAATCCGTGCAGTCGGAATGAGAAATTGATAGAGCTTGGCGATGGCGTCCCCAAGTCCATTAAAGAAAAGAATATCTTCCGCCGTGATTTGAGTTCCTCCACCTTGATTGGTCAGTTCAGCTAGAAATTTTCGCGTCTCAAGCACCCCTTTGGAATCTGCATAACCATAGGTTTTATCTTGCTTCAGCAAATCAGCAATGATTTCCTTCATCCAATCCGGGACATGATTACTCTTCTGAATCGGGTCCCCGATATTTTCCCAAGTCATGGAATAGCCTAAAGCTTCCACTTGGCGGGCTTTTTTTACAATTCCTC
>JAFMBQ010000033.1 GCA_017858365.1 Algoriphagus sp.
TTTATATCTTTAAAATCGCAGCATAACTAGTCCAACTTTTAAGCGGAAAGAGCAGATTGCCCTCCAATATTAGGTAGATTTGGGTATTCCGGATTAGGGTATCTCAATAAGCATTCATATCCTATTTTAGGCTTACATCCAGAAACGAAAAACTGCTTTTTTTATCATGATAGACCTTTTCACATTCACCTACCTCTGTATCTGCAATAAGTAAACTGCTTGAAAAAAAGCGATTCAAATAAAATTTTCTTCTTCATTTTTCAAAGAATTTAAATTTTTAAATAACTAGATAAACTGGCCTTTAAGTGATCACGACTAAATGTACCCCCCCCCAGAATTAAAAAGCAAATTTTAATTTCAAATTTTCTAAAAAAAAATACCACTCTATTTCTAGAGTGGTTTCTTGAGTCTCATAAACAGAAAATCATTCCAAAATCTTAGCTGCCAGCCAATCTCCAACTTCAGAAGTTTTATAAGCCTTTGCCCCATCTGCAATGTCTTCAGTGACGATTCCTTCATCCAAAGAAAGATTCACTACATCAGAAATCAATTGAGCTTCAGCTTTTAGATCAAATGCGTAATCAAACATCATAGCTGCGGATAGCACTGTAGCCAATGGATTGGCAATGTCTTTTCCTGTAGCTTGCGGGTAAGATCCATGAATTGGTTCGAACAACTTAGTGGTTAAACCCAATGATGCAGATGGCATCAAGCCCATAGAACCTGATATCACAGAAGCCTCATCAGTCAAAATATCACCAAACAAGTTTTCGGTAATTAACACATCATATGCTTTTGGCCACTGAATCAATCGCATTGCGACAGCATCCACAAATTCATATTCCACTTTTACATCAGGATATTCCGGTGCTAATTCCTGCACGGTCTCTCTCCAAAGTCTGGAAGTTGCCATCACGTTGGCTTTGTCCACGCAAGTCAAGAGTTTTCTTCGCTTTTGCGCAGCTTCGAAACCCATTCGTGCAAGACGAACAATCTCGAATTTGCTATACACATTGGTATCGAAAGCCTTTGTTCCTTGCTCATTCCTTCCTCTTGGCTCCCCGAAGTAAATTCCGCCGGTTAACTCCCTAAAAAAAACGAAATCAACTCCTTCTACCCGATCAAGTTTCAAAGGAGATTTATGAATCAGCGAAGGGAAAGTGAATGTGGGTCGGACATTGGCAAATAGTCCAAGTTTCTGACGCATCAGAAGCAAGCCTTGCTCAGGTCTGACTTTTGCTTTAGGATCGTTGTCGTATTTGGGATCTCCAATTGCTCCGAAAAGCACAGCATCAGAGGCTAGGCAAATGTCATGAGTGGCATCTGGGTAAGGCTCTCCAGTGGCATCGATAGCTGCAGCACCTACTACTGCTTCTTTAAAAGTAATCTGATGGTGAAATTTCTTACCTATTGCTTTGACTACTTTGACTGCCTGAGCGATTACTTCTGGACCAATGCCATCACCTGGCAATAGCGCGATATTCATTTCCATAAAGTGGGGATTCTTCTGAGTGGGTAGTTTGATTTAAAGTTTCGATGATATTTAGCATTTTTTCTGTGGCCATCATCGCTGCCACAGTCTGATCGGGATCAAGCCCTTTCGTTTTAAATATTTTTCCAAAATCCCATGTAATCACGGTTTCTACGAAAGCATCTGTCTTTCCTCCAGGAGGAATAGTAACGTGGTAGTCGATCAGTTTTGGAAGTTGTTTTTCTCTGGATTTATAGATTTTTTTTACTGCTTTCATGAACGAATCATATTGTCCATCCCCTGTAGCAGAGGCGTCGTAAGATTTCCCATGAATATTCAATCTAAGCTGCACTGAAGGTTTCAGACCCTTCGAATGGGTCATATGGTAGCCTTCAATACTGATTTGTTTGGTAATGGAGTTGTTCTGAAGAACGTCGGAGATGATATAAGGCAAATCTTCAGTAGTCACTCGCTCTTTTTTATCTCCCAGCTCAATGATCCGCTGAGTTACTTTAGTGAGCTCTTCCTTTTCCAAGGAAATACCCAGCTCCTCTAGGTTTTTGAGGATATTGGCTTTGCCGGAGGTTTTGCCGAGTGCATACTTTCGCTTTCTCCCAAATCGCTCAGGCATCAAATCGTTAAAATAAAGGTTCTTCTTATTATCTCCATCCGCATGGATTCCCGCAGTTTGTGTGAAGACATTTTCTCCAACCACGGGCTTATTAGCTGGGATATGTTGGCCAGAGAATTGTTCTACAAGCTTAGAAACTCGGTAGACTTTCTGCTCTTGTGCATTGATCTCAAAATCAGTAAAATCTTTGATCACCGCAATCACAGATTCCAAAGGAGCGTTACCAGCTCTTTCGCCAAGTCCATTGACTGTCGTATGGATTCCAGAGGCGCCATGTAACATCGCTTCCATCACATTGGCAACAGAAAGATCGTAGTCATTATGCGCATGAAAATCAAAATGCACATTGGGGTACTTTGTCGAGATCTTACTAAAATAGCTTTTAGTCTCCTCCGGAGAAAGTAATCCTAAAGTGTCAGGCAGCATGATCCTCTTAACAGGTAAAGTGGTCAAGAAATCGATCAACTCCAGTGCATAGACTGGTGAATTTCGCATGCCATTTGACCAATCTTCCAAGTACACATTTACTGCGATTCCTTTGGAATTGGCATATTTAATACAGTTTTCGATCTCTTCAAAATGCTGCTCGGGGGTCTTTTTCAGTTGGTGGGTGAGATGATTTAAAGACCCTTTAGTCAGTAGGTTCATCACCTTTGCGCCAGCAGTCACTAACCAATCCACCGATGCTGGGGTATCTACAAAACCAAGAACCTCCACACGATCCAGGTAGCCTTTTTCAGCAGCCCATTTCGTGATTTTCTGAACTCCTGCAAGTTCCCCATCAGAAACACGAGCTGAGGCCACCTCGATCCGGTCCACTTTCAACTCTTCGAGCAAAAGCTTCGCGATTTGAAGTTTTTCAGAAGGCAGGAAAGAAACCCCAGAGGTCTGCTCACCATCCCTCAGTGTGGTGTCCATGATTTCAATTCGTCTTTTCAACTCCATTATCGTATTTCTTAACTGGGGAACCCTAAATTCTGACCTTTACTTTTTACTTATCCTCAACAAACACATCAATTTCATTTGACATATTTAGTAGATAATCAATGTCATCGAAGCCATGTTTCATGTTTTCCTTCTTATACTCATTGATATCAAAAGACTCAGATTCTCCTGTAGATAGAAGTGTGATCTTTTGAGCGGCAAGGTCAATTTCGATTTCAGTTTCAGGGTTTGAAGCGATCGCAGAAAACAATTTATCTGCAAAATCAGCAGAAATAGTAACAGGAAGCACACCGATATTCAGGCAATTATTTTTGAAAATATCTGCAAAAAAGCTCGACACAACCGCCCTGAAACCATAATCATACAGAGCCCATACAGCATGCTCTCGACTGGATCCCGAACCGAAGTTCCTACCAGCTACCAAGATCTTTCCTGAATAGGTAGAATCATTTAGGACGAAATCCTTCTTTGGGTTGCCTTCTACATCGTAGCGCCAGTCTCTAAAAAGATTATCCCCGAAGCCTACTCGCTCGGTGGCTTTCAGAAATCGAGCAGGAATGATCTGATCTGTATCTACATTTTCATTGGGAAGAGGCACAGCAGTGGTTCTGAGGGTGGTGAATTTATCGTAAGCCATTTTTATTTGATTGAAAGATTAGAAGATTGGAAAATTGAAAGATTTGATAGGTGCATAAACCTTACTTACCGAATCAAACTCGTTCTTTCCTTTTCTGACTTCGTATTTTAATTTTGGAACACTTCGCGTGGATCGCAGATTCTACCGGTAACAGCCACTGCGGCCACTGTCAACGGCGAAGCCAGCATCGTGCGTGCACCGGGACCTTGACGACCTTCAAAATTTCGATTGGAAGTAGAAACGGCATATTTTCCAGCCGGAATTTTATCATCATTCATTGCAAGACAAGCCGAACATCCTGGCTGTCGCAATTCAAATCCTGCTTCTTCTAGAATTTTCACCAAGCCTTCTTCATGAGCCATTTTCTCCACTTCACGAGATCCTGGAACGATCCAAGCTGTGATATTATCTGCTTTCTTATGCCCTTTTACAAACTGTGCAACCGAGCGAATATCCTCTATTCGGCCGTTGGTGCAAGAACCCACGAAAACAAAATCTACTAGCTTACCTTTGATCGCTTCACCAGCTTCAAAGCCCATATAAGCCAAAGATTTTAGGTAAGAAGCTTTATTGCTGCCTTCCATTCCTTCTGTTGTCGGAATAGTTCCTTTTACTTTAATCCCCATTCCGGGATTGGTTCCATAGGTAATCATCGGTTCAATATCGGCTGCATCGAAGTGATATTCTTTATCGAAAACAGCACCTTCATCAGTCTTTAATGTTTTCCAATGAGCGACAGTCTTATCCCAGTCTTCCCCTTTTGGAGCATATCTTTTTCCTTCTAGATAGTTGAAAGTAGTCTCATCAGGAGCGATCAAGCCACCACGTGCACCCATTTCAATAGACATATTACAAATAGTCATTCTTGCCTCCATCGATAGACTTTGGATCGCTGATCCGGCATATTCTACAAAATACCCCGTAGCTCCCGAAGCAGTGATTTCTGCAATGATATAAAGGATAATATCCTTAGACGTAACGCCTTTCCCAAGAATCCCATCTACAGTAATCTTCATTTTTTTAGCCTTTGACTGCATAATACACTGCGTCGCCAAAACCATTTCGACCTCGGAGGTACCGATTCCAAATGCAATCGCACCAAAAGCCCCGTGGGTAGAAGTATGACTATCCCCGCAAACTATGGTCATCCCTGGTTGAGTAATACCCAATTCTGGACCGATCACGTGGACGATGCCATGATGAGCTGAGCCCAAGTCATGAAGTTCGATCCCATATTTAGAGCAATTGTCTCGGAGCTTCTGCACTTGCATCCTTGAAAGCTGATCTTTGATCGTCTGCTCTTGATTAATGGTGGGCACATTGTGATCCGGTGTCGCAATCGTACGCTCCGGATATTTCACTCCGATTCCTCGGGTTTCCAGATTGAGAAATGCCACTGGGGAGGTTACTTCATGGATAAAGTGCTTATCAATGAAAAACACATCTGGGCCGGCTGGCACAGATTTCACAACGTGTGCATCCCAAATTTTATCAAATAGAGTTGTTTTTTCCATAATTAGGCAGCCGAATAGTCTTTGACTGGGATTTTATTAAGTGCATCGATAAATGCCTGAGCAGAAGCCAAGACAATATCAGTATGGGAAGCAAAGCCAAAATAAGGCTTGTCTCCTTTGATCAATTTCATGTGAACTTTTGCGACGTCATCGCTCCCATGAGTGATGGCTTGAATCAAAAATTCTTCAAGTTCAACATGAGGTTTTGCGAGTTTTTCGATGGCTTTTAGTACTGCATCCACTGGGCCATTTCCATGAGCAGATGCGGTCATTGATTCATCTCCGATTTTCAAAGTAACTGTACTTTCAATTGTCCCATTGGAAGAATAGGCGACATTTTCTAATTCAATGAAATTCGAATCAGTCACATATTTACCTACCAACCCCATGAGGTCTTTTCGACTAATGTCACGTTTGCTATCAGCCAAGATCAAGAAGGCTTCATATACTTCACGTAATTCTTCGCCTTCTAATTCTGCTCCCAAAGCATCCAAGTGATGCTTTAAAGCAGCTCTTCCGGATCTGGCAGTTAATACAATGGTAGATTCTGCTACTCCGACATCTTTCGGGTCGATGATCTCATAATTCTCCCGGTGCTTCAACACTCCGTCCTGATGGATTCCTGAAGAGTGCGCAAAGGCATTTCTACCTACAATTGCCTTATTTGGCTGGACAGGCATGTTCATCAGTTTGGAAACCAATCGACTAGTATTGTAAATTCTAGGAGTGACAATATCAGTATGAACCTCAATTGACTTATGGCATTTGATTGCCATGACCACTTCTTCCATAGAAGTATTTCCAGCCCGCTCGCCAATCCCGTTGATCGTGACTTCTACTTGACGAGCTCCTTGTTGTACTCCAGCTACGGTATTAGCAGTTGCCATTCCAAGGTCATTGTGACAATGAGTGGCGATGATCGCTTTATCGATATTTGGAACTCTGTTTTTTAGCATAGCTATAATTCCACCATACTGCTCCGGAAGGCAATAACCCGTAGTATCGGGAATATTAACAACCGTCGCACCTGCTTTAATCACCTCTTCGATAATTTTAGCAAGGAAATCATGCTCTGCTCGACCTGCATCCTCTGCATAAAACTCTATGTCATCGACAAATCTTCTAGCAAACTTCACCGCAGCCACACCTCGGGCTATAATATCCTCAGGCGTCGAGCGGAGTTTGTATTTAATATGGTATGGAGAAACTCCGATTCCAGTATGGATTCGGGCTTTCTTCGCAAACTTCAAGGATTGAGCGGCAACTTCGATATCTTTTTCTACTGCTCTTGAGAGTGCGCAGATAATCGGATTTGAAACAGCCTTTGAAATTTCTAACACCGAATTAAAATCTCCTGGGCTGGAAATTGGGAATCCAGCCTCAATGATATCTACTCCTAATTCTTCCAAGGCTTTCGCCACAATGATCTTCTCCTGGGTGTTCAACTGACACCCGGGCACTTGCTCCCCATCTCGGAGGGTAGTATCAAATATCCAAAGCTTCTCACTCATCTTTTTTGGGTTTAGATTTAATTATTCTCTGGTCTCAATTGACGTACGGTTGCTCCAGCCTGCCACATTTCTGACTCTCTCAATTCTTTCAATTCTGCTTCAAGTTTTTCTCTATAATCAGGTTTAGAATTAGAATCAATAGATTTCTGAGCTTCTGCACCTGATTTCACAGAAGCATAAAGTGCTTCAAAAACGGGCTTTGTCGCATCTCGGAAAGGCTTCCACCAATCCAAAGCTCCCCGCTGTGCAGTAGTGGAGCAATTAGCATACATCCAATCCATGCCATTTTCTGCTACCAATGGCATCAATGACTGGGTCAATTCTTCCACTGTTTCATTAAACGCCTCAGATGGGGTATGCCCATTTGCACGTAGCACATCATATTGTGCAGCAAATATTCCTTGAATAGCTCCCATCAAGGTGCCGCGCTCTCCAGTCAAATCGGAAGTTACTTCACGGTAAAAATCGGTTTCGAACAAGTAGCCCGAACCAACACCAATACCCAATGCAACAACTCGATCCTTAGCTTTACCTGTTCCGTCTTGGAAAATGGCATAGGAAGAATTCAATCCACGACCTTCGACAAACATTCTTCTAAGCGATGTTCCTGATCCTTTTGGAGCCACCAGAATAACGTCTACATCAGCTGGAGGAATAATTCCTGTCTTCTCTTTATAGGTAATCCCAAATCCATGAGAAAAATAAAGTGCTTTCCCTGGAGTCAGGTGTTTTTTCACCATTGGCCAAGCTGCTATTTGACCTGCGTCAGAAAGTAAGAATTGAAGAATTGTTCCTCGCTCGCAAGCCTCTTCCAATTCAAAAAGTGTTTCGCCAGGAACCCAGCCATCCGCTACAGCTTTATCCCAAGTCTTGGAACCTTTACGTTGTCCTACGATGACATTGAATCCGTTATCTTTTAGATTAAGTGCCTGTCCTGGACCTTGCACACCATAACCCAAAACTGCGATTACTTCATCCTTGAGGACTTCTCTAGCTTTTTCCAAAGGAAATTCATCTCTGGTTACTACGTTTTCTTCTACTGAGCCGAATTTTAATTTCATTTTTAATTGATTTAATAGGTCCTATTCGTTCCTTGATTTTGTATTTGATTGTTTTATTTTTTTCTACTTGACAAAGTCATCGATCGTTAGCATTCGCTTGGCAACAGCCACACGGCCTGATCTAGCAAATTCCAGAAGGTCATACTCTTTGAGAATTTCAAGAAGTTTCTGAGTCTGATCTTTATGTCCAGTAAGCTCCAAAACCACAAATTCAGGCTCTGCAGCGATAATTTTGGCATTATGCTGTCTGATGATTTTCTCCAATCCTCCGTCAAGTCTTGAAACTGGAATTTTATAAAGCGCGATCTCTTGATACACCACGCTTTCATCTTCGTGGTAAAATGCCTTGATCACGTCAATAATTTTCTCAATCTGATGGACTAGCTGGACCAAGGTTTCCTCCGATGCAGTAACTTCTATGGTAATCCTGTGGATTCCTTCCAATCTGCTTTCTGATGCTGTCAAGGCATCGATATTGATCCCCCTTCGGGTAAAAATAATGGTAATCCTATTTAGGATTCCGATGAAATTTTCCGTGATGACGAAAATGGTATAGCGCTTCATAGGCAGTTTTTAGCTAAGTCTAACTTCTTCTACCGAGCATCCGGTAGCAATCATTGGGAATACATTATCTTCTTTTTCTACTACTACCTCCAAAAAGAAGGGACCGTCATGGATAAACATATCTTCTATCGCTTCTCTTAGACCAGCCCTTTCCGATACTTTTTGCGCTTTTATGCTATATGCTTCTGCGATTTTTACAAAATCCGGATTGTCCAATTCGGTAAAGGAATAGCGCTTTTCAAAGAACATTTGCTGCCATTGTCTTACCATTCCGAGAAAATTATTATTCAACAAAACGATTTTTACGGGGGCTTTTGTCTGCATTATGGTGCCAAGCTCTTGGATGGTCATTTGAATTCCTCCATCTCCAACCACACAAATCACCTGTCTCGAATAATCGTGCAGCTGCGCTCCCAAAGCTGCCGGCAAAGCAAAACCCATCGTACCCAATCCACCAGAAGTAACTTGAGTCCGAGTTTTTTTATAATTAAAATATCGCCAAGCAATCATCTGATGCTGTCCTACATCAGTCACCAAAATAGCATCATCCGCTTTATATTGGTTAATCTGATGGATTACCTCTCCCATCGTCAAGCCTGCTTTCGTTGGCTTCAAATCGTGATTAATTACAACGGTATTTTCTTCCTCCTCCAATTCACGGAATCTAGCCATCCATTCTGGATGAGATTTTTGGTGAACAGCTTCCGTCAACAAGGCCAAGCTTTCTTTGGAATTCCCTAGGACTGCTACCTCACATTTGACGATTTTATTGATTTCAGCAGGATCAAGTTCGAGATGAATTACTTTGGCTTGCTTAGCATAACGCTTCAAATCCCCTGTCACTCGATCATCAAACCGCATCCCTACTGCGATTAGCACATCACAATGATTGGTAAGTACATTTGGCGCATAATTTCCATGCATCCCCAGTTTACCTACATAATTTGGGTGATCTTGAGACAATGCCCCAGACCCTAGCAGCGTCGAGGCGGCCGGAATACCGCTCTTTTCCAAAAATAATTTAAGCTCTTCTTCAGCCGAGCCCAATACGACACCTTGTCCAAAAAGCAGGTAAGGTCTTTTTGCCATATTGATCAGGAAGGCAGCTTCCTGAATCGCACTCTTTTCCACCGGAATCTGAGTTTTGTAAGATCGAAAACCAGTACACTTAACGTAATTGAACTCACCGAAATCTACTTGGGCATTTTTAGTGATATCAATCAAAACAGGTCCCGGACGGCCTGATTTGGCAATGTAAAACCCTTTTGCAATTGCTGGAGCAATATCCTCCACTCTTCTCACTTGAATATTCCATTTGGTGGCTGGCATAGAAATACCCAAAACGTCTGTTTCTTGAAAAGCATCCGTTCCAAGTAAGTGCGCAGCTACTTGGCCAGTAATACAAACCAAAGGGGTACTATCAATCTGAGCATCAGCCAAACCTGTAATCAGATTTGTCGCTCCAGGGCCCGAAGTAGCTATACAAACACCTACTTTGCCGGACACACGGGCATGGCCTTGGGCCGCATGAATAGCACCTTGCTCGTGCCTTGTCAGTACATGTCTTATTTGATCGTGATAATCATGCAAGGCATCATAAACGGGCATGATCGCTCCCCCGGGATAGCCAAAAATTACCTTCGCGTTCTCTGCTATTAATGAGCGCACGACAATGTCCGCTCCTCTAATCTTAGAATCTTTCATAGCTTAGAATTTATCTGTCACACATCCTTCAGAAGCGGTCGAAACCAGCTTGTTGTATTTCTTGAGGGTTCCCTGAAGTCCCTTTATTTCCTTTTGTTTCCAGCTTTTTTTACGATTGGCAAGTACCTCATCTGATACTGCTACAGAAAGCTCCATCGAATCCGCATCGATGGTAATAAGATCTCCATTTTCAAGTAAGCCAATAGGCCCACCGGTCCAAGCTTCTGGAGTTACGTGACCAACGACAAATCCATGGGTCCCTCCCGAAAATCTCCCATCGGTTATCAATGCTACAGATGAACCTAGGCCTGCTCCAATAATCATCGAGGTAGGCTTAAGCATTTCGGGCATTCCAGGACCTCCTTTTGGTCCTACATTTCGGATAACTACGACATCACCGGCTTTGACCTGATGATCTCGAATTGAGTCATTTGCTTCCTGCTCAGAATCAAAAACAACGGCTGGTCCAGTAAAGGCTTTCCCTTCCTTTCCGGTAATTTTTGCTACTGCACCATCAGGAGCGAGGTTGCCCGAGAGGATACAAAGATGTCCTTCTGGCTTGATCGGAGTCTCTACCGGATGAATTACATTGACCATCGAAGGGACGATAGCATCAATGTTCTCCAAATTTTCCGCGAGAGTCTTACCCGTCACGGTCAAACAATCCCCATGGAGAAAACCTTTTTCCAAGAAATATTTCATGAATGCTGGAAGTCCACCCTGCTCATGAAGATCTTCCATTAAAAATTTTCCAGAAGGCTTAAAATCAGCAATCATCGGTGTTTTAGCGTTGAGTGCTTTGAAGTCTTCTAGGGTAAAATCTATCCTTGCAGTCTGGGCGATAGCTAATAAGTGCAGCACTGCATTTGTGCTTCCGCCTAAGGCGATCACTACTCTCACTGCATTTTCTATACTTTTCCGAGTGACGATATCACTTGGTTTGATATCTCGTTCCAGAAGAATTCGCATATATTCATTTACCTGGCGGCATTCGGCGAGTTTTTCAGGAGAATTTGCTGGATAGGATGCCGAATAAGGAAGGGACATCCCCATTGCCTCAATGGCTGAAGACATGGTATTCGCAGTATACATTCCTCCACATGCACCTGCTCCAGGACAGGCATTTCGGATCACTCCATCGTAATCCTCATCCGACATATTTCCATTGATCCGCTTGCCGAAGGCTTCAAAAGCGGAGACAATATTCAATTTCTCTCCCTTGTAATTCCCGGAGGCAATTGTACCTCCATAGACCAAAATAGAAGGACGATCAATTCGAAGCATGCCCATGATTGCACCTGGCATGTTTTTATCACAGCCAGCAAGTGCGATGCAGGCATCGAATGAATGTCCCAAAATAAAGGACTCAATTGAATCTGCGATAATATCTCTAGAGACAAGCGAGTAGCGCATCCCCAAAGTCCCCATGGAAATTCCGTCGGAAATACCAATAGTATTAAAAACCAATCCGGTCAAATCGTGATCCTGTGAGGAACCTTTGATCAAACTGGCAAATTCGTTTAGATGCATATTGCAGGGATTACTTTCATAGCCGCAACTGGCAATGCCTACAAAAGGCTGCTTCATCTTTTTATCGCTCAATCCAGTGGCATAAAGCATTGCTTTTCCTGCCGGATGCTCTTCATTATCGCTGATTTCCCAACTGTACTTTTTCAGGTTCATATTTTTGGGTAAAAAAAAATGCCTCAGGTTAATGAGGCACTTCAGATTTTTTATTTGATTATGATAAATAGTCTAGTGCCTCACATTAAAGTCCAATGAGAATAATAAAGCTAAGCAAGAAGACCACTCGGTACATATAATTGAATAGGTTTGAAAGATTTCAGAATCGAATCACTGAACAAACTTAATCCTGTTTGAGCAGACTTACAATATTTAATTTTACATTTTAGCATAAACAACACTAAAAGATGGAGGTAAAAATATTTTTTTCCAAATTTTGAATTGTTTTTTTAGCACAATACCCCCTAAATTCAGTTAATGATTTGTTTAAAAAAACAATTCTCAAAATTTTGTACTGATTTTAGATTATTCAAATTTTCTGAAAAAAATTTCCTTTTCTTTAATAGAATAATGATTAGCTATGATTTCCGGCAAGAATAATTGATTTTTCTGAGAATTATTGAAATAGCATTCTCACCAATGCAAAAGCTAAATAAACCTTTATTTTTGTCCCAAACACTTCCTAATCGATGATTTGCTTCCCAAACGCCAAAATCAACCTCGGTCTTCACATTACTTCAAAACGAAAAGACGGGTACCATGATATTGAAAGCTGTATGGTTCCCATTCCGCTTTATGATGCCTTAGAAATGATCATCGATTCCAAAAAAACCACTTTTGAATCCACTGGCCTTTCAATACCAGGAGAATCAAAAGACAATCTGATTTTAAAGGCATTTTCCTTACTAAAAAAGGATTTCCCTAGTCTTCCTCATTTACAGATTCATTTACATAAAGCCATTCCTATAGGTGCAGGATTGGGCGGTGGATCAGCGGATGGTGCTTTTGCTTTATCGCTGATGAATAATCTTTTTGATTTGATTCTGGATGATTTCTTTCTGGAAGAATATGCGGCACAGCTGGGAAGTGACTGTGCCTTCTTTATTGAAAATACTCCGAAAATCGCCACTGGCAGAGGTGAGGTTTTAGAACCAATCGACTTAGACCTGAAAGGAACTCACGTGGTTTTGATTAATCCTGGAATTCATATCAGTACCAAAGAAGCCTATGCGGGAGTGACTCCGTCAGCTCCAAGAGTTAAACTCAAAGAAGTCCT
Organism: Algoriphagus sp.; assembly: GCA_017858365.1. Lineage (GTDB taxonomy): Bacteria > Bacteroidota > Bacteroidia > Cytophagales > Cyclobacteriaceae > Algoriphagus. The sequence goes on from JAFMBQ010000033.1 coordinate 12,839, forward strand.
TGCAGACCGGAGCCGCTGGAAGGCCGAACTGATCAATGACTTCGAGGCGAGTATTTTCCCCAATCATCCGGAGATAGCAGAGATCAAAGCCAAGCTCTATCAGGCTGGTGCTTTTTATGCTGCGATGTCAGGCTCAGGCTCTTCTGTTTTTGGCTTGTTTGATTCGAAACCAAGAAAAATGGATTGGAAGGACACCTATTTTTTGGCTGAAAGTGAATTTAAGTAAATAAGAATTATATTTATGTTCTATAAATACGATTCACAATGGCCACATTCACCAGTACACTACCGGACGAACTACTTCAGCGCCTCGCTGAGTATGCTAAGAAGCTTTCACTTCCCAAGAATAAACTAATCGAACATTCACTCAACCTATATTTGGATCATCTAAAAAGGGCCGAGTACGTCACATCTTTTAAAAAAGCAGCCCAGGATGAGGACATTCTTCAAGTGGCAGAAGAAGCTATGGGAGATTACCTGAAGCAAGTCGAAGATGAGGCAAGGTGAAATCTGGATGTCTGATCTTAGTCCCAGTATTGGATCTGAGCAGACAGGAAGAAGGCCAGTTGCGATCTTGAGTGGGAATTTGATGAATAAATACCTTCAAGTAGTCATCACCGCTCCTCTTACTTCTAAAATTAAAAACTACCATGGAAACCCGATTTTGGAACCGTCTCAAAAAAACGGATTGAAATCTGTTTCGGAATTAATGGTTTTCCACATCCGGTCTGTTTCAAAAAACTGCTTGATTGAAAAAATAGGTGAATTGAAAGAGGCAGAATTGAAGCAGGCTTTGGCAACCTTGACTGATATTACAACGCTTTAAAAATCTTAGCCCAGAGGGCTTGCCGACTTGCATCTTCTATTCCAATAGTCCACTTATATTAAAAGTAAAAAAGGGTAGTCAAATTTTCTGACTACCCTTTCTGGCTGATTTTTAGAAGTTCGGTGAAAAGGTTATTCCGATACTATTTCTCAAAAAGCCCATCAACGTAAGGTAATCGGCATCATAGGTCAAATAAAATGGGACCTCACCTAATTTGACTGGCACCATGAGCTTTCCATTTGCCCCGAAACTAGGGCCATTATAATCTCCACTACTCCTTAAGGGTTGATGAATGGCTATTCCTGGGCCGAGGTAAAGATAACTGTCACCCATTGGCAGGACCTTAAATAAGAAATTCGTCTGCCCTTTCAAGCTTATTCCATCGTAGGTATTAATCCTTCGTTCAGGAGAAGTTTTATTTAGATAAATAAAACTCAAATCGACATCCCATCTTCCTAGCTGAGCGTGTCGCACAGCTCCTCCACCGAGAAATCCTCCGTATTGATTCGACTGTGAATTACCTGGTAATTGGTTTACAATTCCACCATGAATTTTTAACTCATAGTTTTTTGATTGACAGATCCCCTTCAGGGAAATCATACCAAAACATAAAATAATAAATAAAGTAGATCGCATTATCAAATTTGAATTTGTGGCACTAAATAAAATTCAAATTTTCCAAATCGCTCAACTCCATAATTCACTCCTAGATAGGACCTTTGTCCAAAACCCCTGTTACTAAATGGGTTATTTATGGTACCGCATTTATTAAAGGTTTGAGCGAAATGTATTTGATAATATGAAACATCTCCTACGGTCGCAAATTGAGTTTCTGTTTGACCTTGAGAATTTGTTTTCACATTAACACTTACCTGAACTTCATCTGAATTTCCTGGTCTTTTATTAAAGAGAAGTAATTTCATATCAACTTGCATATCAACCCAGTTATTTATAAGAAATGAGAGGTTTGAAGTCCTCCAATTACCTGCATCACTTCTTTTTATCTCCAGGCTGTTAAATAATGTGTTAACCTGTCCATTACCTCCAGGATTTGTACCAAGTACAACATATAAAGTGAGTTGATCAGGATGAGGCCACGGCCTAATTGAACTTGTAAGCCTCAAATTGGGCATTAGAATACGAACAACGCTATTTTGATTCAAATCCTGACAATTGGCAGAATTGACAAAATTTTGAACTGCAAAATTTTCCTGTGAAGTTGAAGTCCTTTTTGCTTTTTCACTTTCACTCTCTAAATCAAATGCCCCTAAAACAATAGTAGGGTTCTTTTTCGCATATTCGTCACTTACAAAGATCTCCTGATTATCACTAGTTTCATTAATATTCTTAGTCAGATTAATGACTCTGGCTTTTGTTTCCCCCTTCCAATCTTGATCTTTGGCTAGTTTCCAGTCCTCAAATTCTTGAGTCCACCAAGATACTGTCAATTCATTTAAGAAAGATTCTTCGAAGTTTTTGGCTAAATACGGAGCCATAATACCAATTTCATTTTTCCTAATAAAGTCAATGAGCTCTTCGACAGAATAATCAACTTCAGAAGAAACTCTTGCCGCACCTAACTTGTAAAATGCGTCAATTATAGCAGATTTCTTTTTTGCAAAAGGGTCAACTCCTGATTCAAAAAGATAAGCTAGGTCGATGGATATTTCATCTTGATTTCCCTCAATTTTTGACGTTGCAAATAGTTCAGCTCTTGCATTTGGATCTTGAAATACTTGCCCCATGAAAAGGGTCAAGTGCTTTAATTTTGACTCATATTCGGGAACTTTGGATACGTATAGTTCTTCAACTTGGTCATCCAATGCTTGGATACCATCAGGGATTTCTTGACAGGATGTGATTCCCAGCAAAAAAATCAAGAGAGAGAGAAAAAAATCGAGATAGAGAGAAAGAGAAAAATTCTCTCATTGCCAAATTTTATTTTTAAAAGTTTCATAGTATTTATATTTAAAGAGTTAGGACACAATTGTAATTAAAAATTCTTTGAACCCAACTTGATCGTTCAAATCTTTTTTACACAAAATCCGAAATACCTATTTTTTTTAATTCTAGTCCTATTTGGAATCCGATTGTGGTTTCCTATTCAAGCCGAATTGGTTATGAAAGTGCGAAAAATCACCCCAAAGTCCTCTCAGGCTTTCGCCTTCTATTCCAATAGTTCAGCACTGGGTAAGTCAACACAGAAACCAGAATAATCGCTGTGCCGATATAAAACTGTGGTGTCATTTTTTCACTTTCTCCAAAAATCAAAACAGCAAGGACTATCCCATAAACTGGCTCCAGATTAATAGTTAAATTGATCGTAAACACCGACAGTCGCTTCATCAATTCTACGGACACCGAGAAGGCATAAACGGTACAAACTCCTCCCAAAATAAATAGCCAAAACCAATCGTATCCTTCCCAATTCAATTTTAGCCCATCCTCAGCAATAAAATTGGAATAAACAGGCATAAACAACAGGGAAAAAAGACAGGCTCCCGCCATCTCATAAAAAGTGATATGATAAGGGCTATGCTTATGGGCAAGGCGGCTATTCAAGACCGAAAAAACTGCAGCAAGGAATGCCGCTGCCAAAGCCATACTTATCCCAAGCCAATATCCAGTCTCGAAACTAAATATCACAAGAAGCCCAGATATCACCATTAAACCCAAGGCAACTTCATACCATTTGATCTTAGTACGGTTAAAGATGGGTTCAACAAATGCAGTCCAGAGTGAAGTAGTGGCCATTCCTGCCAAGCAAACCGAAGCGGTAGAAACTCTCGCCGACCAAAAAAACAAAATCCAATGCAACCCAATTACGAAGCCCACTCCAATCACCTTTTTCATTTCTGAAAATGGAATCAAAAGGCTTTTTTTCTTAACTAGAAATAGTCCCGCCACGCCAACCGAAGCGATCAAAGTCCGATAAAAAACCAATTCAATTGCTGGCAAACTGATCAATAAACCCAAAATCGCAGTGAATCCCCAGATCAGCACGATGAAATGAAGCATCAAGTAATCTTTAATTGATGCATTCATCTAGCGAGGGACAGTTTTGTAAAGCAATAAGCCGGTGACGGCAAATACTATATTAGGTAGCCACACCGCAAGTATGGGGTATTCGGCCCCATTCTCAGCGAATGTCCTCGAGAGTAAAAATAGGATGATGTACACAAAAGCCAAGAGGAATCCCATCGCGATCTGAAATCCTGAGCCACCGCGGGTTTTTCTCGCCGACATGATTACTCCTATAAAAGTCAAAATCATCGCCGCAAATGGCGACATAAATCGCACGTATCGCTCAATCTTATAAAAACTGACATTGTCAGCACCTCGATCTTCCAAGATTCGAATCTGTTGGCTGAGCTCTGGAAGTTTTAGTGTTTCGTGGTGATTTTTTGGAAGATCAAAATCCTCAGGTGTAATGGACAAAGTTGTATCTAGATTTTCTCCTACTGTATAGGTCTCCCCGCGCTCATTCAATTCTCTCAGACGCCAGTTGCGTAACGTCCATACATTTTTGGCCGTATCCCATTCGATCCGATCAGATGAAAGCTTCGCTAATAATTCACCATCACGAATTGTTTCCAAAGTAAATTGGTAACCTGTATAGCCAGTCTTGTAAAACCTACTTAAATAGGCATAAGAATCTGGCCCCACTTTGATATGAATATTTGGCTCGGTAGATGCGGATCCTTTATCGAGGTAAGTCAAACGGAACTTAGTCACTCCAGCGGTCGCAACCGGTAAAACCCAGCCATTCATCAGGAAGCTAACGCCACCAATCATTGCGGCAGCAAAAATAAAAGGACGGAGCATTCTGGGGAAACTCACCCCACTACTCAGAATTGCAATGATCTCAGTTCTTCCGGCCATTTTGGAAGTAATGAAAATCACCGAGATGAATACCGTAATAGGGGTCAGTAGGTTATTCAAATACAGGCCGTAATTACCCATGTATTTAAATATCTCCCGGGAAGGGACGTCATTTCGAATGTAGGTGTCATTCTTTTCAGTAAAATCTAAAACCAATACAATAAGAATCAGCATGAGGACTACGAAAAAGTAGGTCTTCAAAAAATCCTTTATGATCAGTTTATCGAGAATCTTCATTTTATAATCTAGTGCTGACTTTTTTTACCATGTGATCTTTCCAAACGCTAAAATCACCTGCAAGGATATGCTCGCGCGCTTGTCCCACTAACCACAAATAGAAACTTAAGTTGTGAATACTGCCAATCTGCGCTGCCAGGATCTCTTTGCTGATAGTCAGATGGCGAAGGTACGCTTTAGAATAAAACGTGCTAACATAGCCTCCGATAGCAGGATCGATTCCTGTAAAATCATCCTTCCACTTTTCATTTCGAATATTAATAAAT
>JAFMBQ010000429.1 GCA_017858365.1 Algoriphagus sp.
CAACTGAAGAAATAAAAAATCTCAACCCTATTAAAACTGGCGAAGAGCGTTTAAAGGAAAGCTAATCTCCTATTATCTTACATTACTTTTTCCTTAACTTCCATAGCTCAACTAATAGCTATGAAGAAATTATTACCTGTCTTAGGAGTAGTCGTGATCCTGTATTTTGTCTCAACATTGTTGGTACCTCCTTACATTGAATCCGAACGTAATCCTATCAAGCTGGAGAAACCTTACATTGTCTCGATTGAGGCTCAGCAAATCTATTCCCGATTAGATTTTATTGCTGACCTCCATTGTGATGCCCTACTTTGGGGGAGAGACTTGACTGAAAGAGGCGAGATCGGACATGTAGATTTTCCAAGAATGCGTGAAGTTAATGTCGGCTTGGAGATGTTTACTATCGTTTCTAAATCTCCCGCAGGACAAAACATGAAAAGCAATAGTGCTGATGCTTTTGATAATATCACGCCTCTAACAATCGCCAAAGGCGAAAGCCCTTTTAATTGGTTTAGCCTCATTAATCGAACGCTTTCCCAGTCCAATGATTTGGCCAATTTTGTCGAGAATGAGAATGGAAAAGCAATTTTCATCAAATCAAAAATCGACCTTGAAAATCTGATCCAAGCTCGAAAATCAGATAAAAATATAATTGGAGCTATGTTAGGTATTGAGGGAGCGCATGCTTTGGAAGGTAATATTGAGAATCTCGATTTGGTATATGCCGCTGGCGTTCGGATGATCGGTCCTACTCATTTCTTTGACAATGAACTTGGCGGCTCCGCTCACGGTGAAAATCTCGGGGGTTTGACTGATTTTGGAAAAGAGGTAATTCAAAAAATGAATGAACTTGGAATTTTTGTAGACTTAGCTCATTGTTCCCCGGCAATAGTAGAAGATGTACTAAACATGTCTACAGCGCCTGTTATGGTGTCTCACTCTGGTGTGAGAGCGGTCTTGGACTCACAGCGAAATCTGAGCGATGATCAGATCAAAAAAATAGCGGCTAATGAAGGGATCATCGGAATTGCATTTTTTGACATGGCAGTGGGAGAGCCAGAATTGCCAAATATCATCGCCTCCATTCGTCATGTCAGAGATCTAGTCGGAATCAAATATGTTGCATTAGGTTCGGATTATGATGGCTCAGTGGCGGTTCCTTTCGATATTACAGGATTACCGCTAATCGTAGACGGCCTAATTCAAGATGGTTTTACAGAACAAGAAATTCGTGCCGTGATGGGCGAAAATGTAAAGCAATTTTTGCTAAAAAATCTTAGATAAATGAAAGAATCACTTATTCATCAGGAAAATAGTTATTTCGGAAAGCTACAAGAATACCTCAGAGAGTTCGTCTATGGAGGAATCGATGGTGCTGTCACCACTTTTGCAGTAGTAGCGGGAGGCTTTGGGGCAAATTTAGATTCTGGAATAATCATCATTTTAGGATTTGCCAATCTCTTTGCAGATGGATTTTCTATGTCTGTAGGTGCATACCTCGCTGCAAAAAGTGAAAAGGATAATTATAAAAAACATCAAGACCTCGAATATTGGGAAGTGGAAAATCTTCCCGATGTCGAGCGGCACGAAATAAAAGAAATCTATGAAGCAAAAGGATTTAAGGGTGAGTTACTTGAAAAAGTCGTCGATCAAATTTGCTCAGATAAAGACATTTGGGTAGCTGAAATGATGAAAGATGAACTCAATATGATGGAGGAAACCAAAAGTCCGTTTCGTATCGGATTAGCAACTTTGATCTCATTCATTGTCATTGGATTTATTCCATTGACGGTTTACACCTGGGTTTTTTTCAGTGAGGTGCAACTCAACATATTCCTTTGGAGCAGCATTTTGACTGGGATAGCATTCATGTTGGTTGGCTGGATGAAAAGCTTAGTCAATCAAACTCCACCTTTGAAAGGTATAGCTGAAACGCTATTATTAGGATTATTAGCTGCTTTGGTAGCCTATTACATAGGTGATTTTTTGGAGGAATTCTTTATTAGCAAATAATGAAATCAATTGCAGAGGTTTTGATTCGAATGGATGAAATCGTATCCGAATGTAAATCAAAAGAATCCCAGATTGGATACTTTGCCGTGCTCTACAGACAAGTGACTCGAAGAATCCAAAAGGGTATTTTGAATCGGGAGTTTGAGGACAATCCTAGAATGGAAACACTGGATATTCTTTTCGCTAAGCGGTTTATTGATGCTTACGAACTTTGGAGCCATGGAATGCAGCCTACTATGAGTTGGGAGACCGCGTTTGAAGCTAGTAGATCCAGTAACTATCTAGCACTCCAACATTTATTTCTTGGGATCAATGCTCACATCAATCTCGATTTGGGAATAGCCGCTTCTGAAACTATGGCAGGAAAAGACCTCAATGGAATTCAAAAAGATTTCAATCAAATCAACGCTATTCTAGGTGAACTTGTTGATGGTGTCAAAGCCAATATCAGTACTGTTTCCCCGATTTTCGGGTGGCTCATTCCTTTAGCAAAAGGTAAGGATGAAATGCTCCTCAACTTTTCAATTCAGTTGGCAAGGGATGGTGCTTGGAAGTATGCGGGAGAATATCATCTCTCACCGGATAAAGATTCCCAACTAAAGGATCGAGACACAAATATTTCGAAACTTGCTACCAAACTGATCAATCCAGGGAGATTTCTCCTGTTCTTGGTGAGAATCGTAGCTTTTGCCGAATGGAAATCAGTCAGTAAGGCAATGGATCAATTGGATACTTTGGATGAATGATTCTAAAAAATTGATAGATAATAGATTGGAGATTCAGACATGATGGAAATTGGGAGTGAATAGAAACCGATCATCTCTTAGCTCTTAAAACATTACTAGTTTAAACTTTAAACTTCTGCTCTTGCTTATTGATCTCTGCTTCTGTTTTGGCCTTGTTCGTTCGATTGGTTTTCTCCTTATTTAGATCATTTCCGTAAAAATGAGTATCCTGAAAGTAACTCACTCTAGCCTCTGATTCACCTTTCGCTCTTACCCACTTTTCACCCTTGAAAAGTTTGACTTTGTCTTCTGCCAATTCCAACAAATCATCATAAGGCCCTCGTGGCGAAATCAATTTTACAAATATTGGAGCTGTCTCGATCGCAATAAAAAGCAACATGATAAACACGTTTGCCAAAGCCATCGCAGCAGACTCCTTGGTCAGTAAGTCTAAGGCATCCATTCGAGCTGCCAGTCCATCAAAGCTATCAATTCCCTCCTGTTGCTTTTCAAATTCCAATTGCCGAAGTGCTGTAAATTCACGAATCTGAGCATCAAGTGTGTCAATTCGAATCTGATTTCTATCGCGCAAATTTTCCAAAGCTTTCTGAGCTGCATCCAATTGCTGCTCTTTTTTCTTTGCGTTAGTCCCAAGTCCTACTATTCCACTGGTGCTACTTGTCTTATCCCCAAATCGTTCTGCATCATATTCTCGCTGCACTTGATCCCGAAAAGATTCGGCTCTTACAACCTCAGTTTTTAAGCTATCTTTTTGGACTTCAAGTTCCTGAATTTCAGGAAATCCTTTTGCCAAATTCAATTTGGAAATAGCGATAAATTCAGTTTTCTTCTCGTCTAATTTTCGATTGATTTCCCGCTCAAACATCTTTAATTCTAAAGGTTTTGAAATGACCAATGCCAATAAAACTGCCAAAACTAACCGTGGAATGGCCAGCTTCCATTCTGTCCACGCATTCTCCTTTTTTCGCATGCTAGATACAATGAATCGATCCAAATTGGAAATCATCATTCCCCAAAGAATTCCAAAGAAAAGGGCAGGCCAAATACTTTCAAAAACAGTAAATAGCGCATATCCCGCAGCAATGGCTGCAAGAACACCAGTGAAAAATACCGTAGCCCCTATTCCAATATATTTATTTGATTCTGTGGGAGTTCGTTTTAGAATAGAAAAATTAGCACCGCTACAAAACCAGAAAAACCGAGAAAGATGATTCATTCAAAAGGGGATTAGGTTGACGTAGATTCTAACGCTAAAACTTCTCCAAAAAAGATCAGTCAGTCTATAAAATCAACCTTCTGGAAAGAAATGTGACCAAACCCCAATTTAAAGGGATGAATCGGCATT